>JALHNW010000060.1 GCA_022843345.1 Rubritepida sp.
GGCGCATCGCGCGCGCCTCCTACGGCCGCGGCGCGCGCTTCACGCTCATCTTCGCCGCGAACCGCGAGCAGATCCGCGACCCCAACCGCATCTATCCCGGGCAGGTCTTCGCGCTGCCCGCGCCGGCCGATTCCAGCCTTTCCAGGTAGGGGTCCAGCGCCATGGCGAAGCGCACCATCTCGGCGATCATCGCCGCGGCGGTGGCGCCCGGCGGGGCCTCGCGCTCCAATTGCAGCCGGTGGTCGGGCAGCACGCGCAGGGCCAGCTCCTCGCGCGGGATGCCTTCCAGCTCGCGCACCGTCCAGCCGCGGTCCGCCCCCGGCTCCGCCGTCGAGGGGATGCGCCCGGCCAGGGCGGAGAGCCACAGGCGGCCATCCTCCAGCCTCGCCTCGCAGGCGCGGCCCCGCCAGGCGAAGCGCATCGCCGGCGGCGCCATCCCGGCGCGAGGGGAAATCCGGCCGCCGTCATCCACGGCGAAGGGGCCCAGCATCAGCATGCGCACAGCTTGAACCGGAGAAGTGAACGGACCATAAACCGCCCGCATGTCCCTCCGAAACAGCCTCAGCCTCGTCCTCGCCCCGCCGCACCCCGCGGGCCGGCCCTTCCTCTGGGGCGGGGCCATCGTCGCCGTGCTCGGCGGGCTGCTGCTCGGGGAGTGGCTGTTCTGGCTGGGCACGGCCTTCACCCTGTTCTGCCTCTACTTCTTCCGCGACCCCAAGCGGGTGCCCCCGCCGCGCCCGCACCTCGTCCTCGCGCCCGCCGACGGCAAGATCGTGATGGTCGGCCCCGCCGTGCCCCCGGCCGAGCTGGAGATGGGCTCCGCCCCGCGCGAGCGCATCGCCATCTTCCTGTCCGTGCTGGACGTGCACGTGAACCGCTCCCCCGTGCAGGGCACGGTCGGCAAGCGCGCCTACCGCCCCGGCAAGTTCTTCGACGCCTCGCTGGACAAGGCCAGCGAGCACAACGAGCGCAACGGCCTTCGCATCGACCTGCCGGACGGGCGCAGCATCGGCTGCGTGCAGATCGCGGGCCTCATCGCGCGCCGCATCCTGTGCAGCGCCAAGGAGGGCGACACGCTGCTGGCGGGCGAGCGCTACGGCATCATCCGCTTCGGCAGCCGCACGGACATCTACCTGCCCGACGGCGTCTCCCCCCTGGTCGTCGTCGGCCAGCGCACGGTGGGCGGCGAGACGGTGCTGGCGGACATGAGCCGCCACTGACATGGAACCCCGCCCGAAGCTGCGCGAGCGCCTGGCCCGCCGCCCCTACCCGTCCTGGCGGGGCCCCAGCCTGAACCGGATGATCCCCAACATCCTCACCATGGTGGGGCTGTGCTGCGGTCTGGTGGCGATCCGCTTCGCGGTGGATGGCCGCTTCGCCCAGGCCGCCGCCTTCATCGTGGTCGCCGGCGTGATAGATGGCCTCGACGGGCGCATCGCGCGCCTGCTGAAGGGCACCAGCCGCTTCGGCGCCGAGTTCGACAGCCTGAGCGACTTCCTGTGCTTCGGCGTGGCCCCCGCCCTGGTGCTGTACCTGTGGACGCTGCACGCGCCCGGCCCGCTGGGCTTCGTGCCCTGCGTGATGTTCGCCGTCTGCTCCTCGCTGCGCCTCGCCCGCTTCAACGCGGCCTCCATCGCCGAGCCCGGCGCGCCGCTGCCCCCGCCCAAGCCGGCCTTCGCGTCCAACTTCTTCACCGGCGTGCCGGCCCCGGCCGGCGCGGGGCTCGCGCTCTTCCCGCTCTTCGCCTCGCTCGCCTTCGCCGAATGGGGGTGGGACGGGGTGGCGAACGCCTTCCGCCACCCGCTGCTGGCTGCCGTGATCCTGCTGGTGGTGGGCGGGCTGATGGTCAGCACCGTGCCGTCCTGGAGCGCCAAGCGCGTGAAGGTGCCGCCCGGCATGGTGCTGCCGCTGCTGCTGGGCGTGGGCGCCTTCCTGGCGGTGCTGCTGGCCGAGCCCTGGGCGGCGATCGCCGCCGCCAGCCTGCTCTACGTCGGCGTCATCATCGGCAGCGTGCGCGCCTGGCGCCGGCTGGCGCGCGAGCATGCCGCGCACCAGCCGCCACCCGAGGCCTGACGCCTACTTCGACTTGTCGTACAGCTTGCGCGCGATCTCGACGATCTCCTCCGGTGCGTAGTCGGGGGTGAAGCTGCTGGCGCTGCCCTCCATCGCCTTCAGGCTGTCCGGGCCCGGGTCGGGCGGCATGTCCACCACCTCCAGCGGCCCGGTCTTGTCGTAGGTGGTCTCGTCCGCGCTCCAGATGCCGGCGATGTCGGCGTAGTCGCGGTCGCTGAACTTGTAGAGCACGCGGTGCCGCCCCTCCACCTCGTACTTCTTCGCCTCGGGGATGTTGTCGTGGGTGATGTTGGGCACCGGCAGCATGTTCTCCACCGCAACCCCCGTCAGCTTCTTCAGCGCCAGCGCGAAGGCCTGCGCGTGGACGCTGCCGCGCACCAGCAGGTAGCCCAGCACCTCGCGCCCACCGGGTCGGTCTGCATCTCGTACACGCGCAGCTTGTGCATCCGCGCGCCGCATTCGAGGAAGAAGTTGTGCAGCAGGTCCAGCACCAGGTTGCCGGTGTGGAACACGAAATGCGCGTTCCACGGCCTGGCGTTGGAATCGAAGGGCAGGCCGGCGCCCGCGCCCATGGCGAAGCCCGCCACGTCGCGCTTCGTCTTCATGAAGTCGTAGGGCGCATCGCTCGGATGCCCCGTCGGCGCGGCCGAGGGCGGGCCGTTGTTGAGCAGGGAGATGCCAGTGGTCACCAGTTCCACATGGCCCAGCTCCTCCGCCGTGATGCTCGCCACCAGCGAGTGGAAGGGCTTCAGCTTGTGCTTGTCGCGGAAGTTGAAACTCTGGAACATGTAGTTGTTCAGGGTGGACATCTCGCCGAACTGCCCGCCCAGGATCTCGTTCAGGGCAGCGCCCGCGTCGGGGTCGGCGTCCTTCGGCTCCGGCAGGTCGATCAGCAGGGAATCGCGTCGCATGAACATGGGCCAGGGCCCTCCGGGATGAACCTTCCCGAAACCCGTGGCCCCGCCCTGCGGATGCGCGGGAATGCGTTACGATGTCTCCATCACAGGCAGGTCAGGCGCAGGTGGGCCATCACCTGCTCCTCCGTCGCCCGCCGGTCGTGCCGGCCCAGCGTCAGCAGCTGGCTCTGCCGCGGCGCGAGCGCGACGGGCTGCCCCGCGCCGGGCGGGGCGGCCAGGTTGGCGAAGCCCAGCGCCACGGTGAAGCGCCGCGGCTGCGGGCCGTTGTTCGTCACCATCACGCGGTAGGCGAAGCCGCCGCCCTCGGGCGTGATCCAGATGCGGTGCGGCTCCAGCGCGCCGGGGCCGATGCAGCGCGGCATGGTCGGCGGCGCGGCAGGGCGCCCGCGCGGCTGCTGCGCCAGGGCCGGCCCGGCGATCGCCAGCAGGAGCATCAGGGCAGGGACGGCGCGTCGCACGGGGCATTGCTACCCCGGCGCGCAACGCCTTGCCATCCTGCTACCGGCGCCGCGCCTCCACCAGCACCCCCGCCTCCGCCAGCCGCGCGATCTCCTCCTCCGAGAAGCCGCGCGATGCCAGCACCTCGCGCGTATGCGCCCCGAAGCGCGGCGGCGCGGCGCGCGTGCCGCCCGGCGTGCGGGACAGCTTGATCGGCGTCCCCAGGGCGCGGAACCCGTCCTTCTCCGTCACCATCCCGCGGTGCGCCGTGTGGGCGGCGGCCATCGCCTGGTCCACCCCCAGCACCGGCCCGGCCGGCAGCCCGGCCGCCAGCATCCGCAGGCACAGCTCGTGCCCGTCCTCGGGCGCGAAGCGCTCGGCCAGGATCGCCATCAGCGCGGGCTTGTTGACGACGCGCGCGCCGTTGGTGGCGAAGCGCTCGTCCCGCGCCAGGTGGTCCAGCCCCAGGAAGGCGCAGAACTTCCGCCAGGTGGGGTCGTTGCCCACGCCGACGAAGATCTCGCCCGTGGCGGTGGCGAACTTGGCGTAGGGCGCGAGGTTCGGGTGCGGGTTGCCGGTAGCGACCGGCCGCTTGCCGTTGAGGAAGAAGTTGGCCGCGTGCGGATGCAGCAGCGCCATGCCGCAATCATGCAGCGTCATGTCGCAATACTGGCCCTTGCCGCTGCGCTGCCGCTCGTGCAGCGCCATCAGGATGGCGACGGCGCTGAACAGCCCGGTGGCGATGTCCACGATCGGCGTGCCCAGCCGGGTGGGCCCGCTATCCTCCGTGCCGTTGATGGACATGAGGCCGACCATGGCCTGCAGGATGGCGTCGTAGCCGGGAAAGCCCCCCAGCGGCCCGCTCGCCCCGAAGCCCGAGACGCGGCAGTGGATCAGCCGCGGGAAGCGCTGGCTCAGCAACTCCTCGAAGCCCAGCCCCCACTTCTCCATCGAGCCGGGCTTGAAGTTCTCCACCAGCACGTCGGCGCCTTCCAGCAGGCGCAGCAGCACCTCGCGCCCCTCCGGCTTCGCCAGGTCCAGCCCCACCGAGCGCTTGTTGCGGTTCACGCCCACGAAGTAGGAGGCGTCGCCGTTCTCGTCGAAGGGCGGGCCCCAGTCGCGCACCTCGTCGCCCTGCGGGGGTTCGAGCTTGATCACCTCGGCGCCGTGGTCCGACAGGATCATGGTGCAGTAGGGGCCGCCCAGCACGCGGGTGAGGTCCACCACGCGCAGCCCGGACAGGGCGCCCGGGCCGGCGGTGAGCGGGGCTTTATCCTGCATGCGCGTCACTCTCCCGTGCTGGGGCCATTGCCCGCCGGCGGGCCTCCAGGCGTTCGCGCGCGACGGCGCGCAGGTCCCGCCCGTCATCGGGCAGGCGCTTGACGAAGCGCTCCGCGATCTCGGACACCACGATGTCCGCTCCCGCATCGCGCGCGTAGGCGTGGTCCACCGAAGCCGACCAGAGAAAGTGCACCTCCCGGAAGGTTTCGGCCAGCATGCCAGTCAGCAGGTGCGGCCGGAACTCGCTGAAGGAGTCGCCAAACAGGACCAGCGTCGCGTCCTCCGCCCGGGGCGAGGCGTTGCGGAACACAACCCGGCTGCCGCCCAGCAGCCCGGCGGCGTCGCGGAAGCCGGTCGCCTCCAGCTCCTCCACCAAGGCGTTCGCCTCAACTCGCTTTCCGTTCAGCAGCATCCGGTGGAAGGCCGCGGATTCCACCATGGGCGGGTCCATCTTGGCGCCCAGGTCGAGCGCCAGAGTGGCTCGCGACGAGGGCCGGTCCCGCAGCCCGAGCCGCGGGGCGACGCCCAGCGAGGTGCAGAGCGCCGCATAGGCGGCCAGGCAACCCTCGAAGCTCCAGTGCGAATCCGTGCGAAGGAACAGGTCCTTGCCGCCCTTGGCGCGCAGCAGGGCTGCCTCGGCGTCCACCAGCATCCCCTCCATGCCGCGCGCCCGTGCCGCCGCCAGGATGCGCGCCGCCGGCCCGCCGGGCGGCGCGCCGGGGGGAGGGGGGGCGAACATCTCCGGGTAGATGCTGAGTTTGTCGGGCGCGAAGAGGTGGCGGAAGGTCATCCCGGCCTCCGCGCAGCGCCGCCCGCGCTCCGCCAGCAGGTCCAGCCAAGCGGCGATCTCCGCCTCTTCCAGGAAGCCCGGCTCGTGGAACAGGCGCAGCACGTCGTTCGATCCGCCAGTGAGGAACAGCCAGCCGTCGTGGCCCGCCGTGACCTCGCCACCCGAGCTTGCCTGCCCAGGCAGGGGCGGTGTGTGGCGAGCGCGCGCGGCCAGCGCGGGGCCGGGGGCGGGCAGGGCGTCGCGGAAGCGATCGGGTACGCGCAGCAGCTTCGGCGGCCCTGCCGACAGCGTCATGTAGAAGCGCCGGCGCTCCTGTGGCCGCTCCTTTGCAAAGTCGCGTGCCTCGTCCAGCCAGGGCCGGATGTCTGGATCGTGCTCGCGAAAATCCGCCGTAATCTGGCGATCCGTCGCCGCGGAGGCGCGCTGCATGGCGACGTAGCGCCCGTCATCCCAGCGCTGGTCGTGGTCCGCTGGGTCGTCGCCCCAAGGCATGGCCTGCGTCTTGCCCAGGCGCTGCAGCGCTGTCGGCAGGTCGTGGTGGCGCAGGTGGAACAGGAACAGCCGGTCGAACTCCATCGCCTGGTCGCTGATGTGGAACCCAGCGTCCCAGCGGATCGGCACGCGCGTCAGCACCGGCTTGCACATGGCCAGCGCCAGCCGCGCCCAGCCGCGCTGGCGCAGCAGCGGCGCGCCCGGTGCCAGTGGCGCGTCCTCCGCCACCTGCTCGACGTTCAGGCCTATGGCGGTGACGGCCTCCGCCTCCACCCCGTCGCAATAGGCCTGCAGGTCGGGCGCCGCCTCCGGGTCGGGCACCAGCAGCTCGTCCGCCTCGGTGTGGATCACCACGTCGTAGCATTCCAGCAGCGCCGAGCAGAATTCCGACATGAACTTCGCCCGCTTGCCGTCATGCATGGGCGAGCGCGGGATTCGCACCACGTTCACCCCGCCCAGCCCCTGCGTGCTGCCGTCGTCGGAGCCGTGGTCCACGACGTAGAGCTGGTCGCGCGGCAGGCTGCGCGCGTAGTGCTCGACCCAGAGGTGCAGGAAGTACGGCTCGTTGTAGGCCATAGTGACGGCGGCGACTCGGCGCGAAGCCATTCCTCGTTCCTCGTGGATTACCCGGGGGGACTATGCGGACGGCACGGGCGCTGTCCAGGCCACCGCCTCACGCCGCTGCCCTTCGCCCAAACACCCGGCCGCAGAACTCCGGGTATGTCTCCAGCATCTCGTCGCGCACCGGCCCGCGCAGCAGGGCCAGCTCGCCCTCCGTCGGCGCGGGCGTCTCGCCCACCCCCGCCGCCACGTCGAAGCCGAAGCCGGTGGCAGCCCGCACCGATTCCACCGTCTCGCCCGGATGCACGCTCTCCAGGATGAAGCGCCCGCGCGCGGGGTCGAAGGCGAACACGCACTTCCCCGTCACCAGCGCCTGCGCGTGCCCGCGCCGGAACACGCCCGGTTCGGAAACGCCGGGCGCCGAGACATGCGCCACCCGCTCCACCAGCACGCGGGGCGAGTGCTCCTCGCGGAACAGGATCGTGCGCCCCGCCATCATGTACATGAAGGCCGAGCCGAAGGAGCCCGGGAACCGCACCTCCCGCCCCGGCCACTCCCCGGTGCCGATCAGGTTCAGGTTCGCCTGCCCGTCAATCTGCCCGCCGCCCAGGAAGAACAGGTCCACCCGCCCCTGGCCCGTGAGGTCGAACAACTCGCGCGAGCCTTCCGTGAACGGGTTGCCCGAGCGCTTGTGCAGCAGCGACAGCCGGATCGGCGCGCCGCGCTTCACCGCCAGCCAGCAGGCCGCCGCCGGCACGGGCGAGGCCGCGCCCACCGCCACATGCGCGGTGGGCCGCGCGACGATCAGCCGCGCCAGCGCGCAGGCCAGCAGCTCCTCCGGGGCGAAGCTCATGCCGCCTCCCGCCGCGGCGCGAAGACCTCGCGTGCCGCCCATTCGGCGAAGCCCGCCTCCGTGCGCGCCATCCGCGCGTATTCGGCCACGTAAGCGGCGTCGAACCCGTACTCGTCCAGCAGCGCCACCGGATGCGCCCCGCGCGCCGCCACGGCGATGGCGGAGACGTAGGTCGCGCTGATCGCCCCGGGCGCCAGCCGCTCATCCTCCAGGAAGTTGCCGGGCACGATCCGCTCCACCGTCACCAGCGCCCGCCGGCTCGCATGCGCCAGCGTCGCGCATTCCCGCCGCCGGCCGATCCAGACATTGCCCGCCTCGTCCGCCATCGGCGCATGGAAGGCCGCCACGTCGGGCTCCAGCGCGGGAAGGCAGACGATGCGCTCCCCGGTGAAGGGCGCCTCGATCACCGTCCAGTCCGGACGGTTGGCCAGGATGTCGCTGCCGATGATCCCGCGCAGCGGCATGAAGGGCACGCCCTTCTCCGTGGCCTGGAGCATGGCGTGGATCGCCGGGCAGGTCGCGTCCACCACGCGGATCGTGCCCGCCTTCACCGCCGCGGTGAAGCGCGGCGCGAAGCCCGCCTCGCCCAGCGAGCAGGCGGAGGTCTGCACCTCCGCCACGCAGCCCGCGCCGATCAGCAGGTCGGTCGCGAAGCCCGAGACGGGCACGCCCAGCAGCCGCAGCCCCTTGGCGCCCCGCCGCGCCAGCGCCTTGGCCAGCGCCACCGAGGGCAGCGAGTTGTCCGGCGGCAGCGCCACCAGCGCGCCGTCGGGCACGGACGCCGCCATCTCCTCCAGGGTGATCATCGCGCGTGATCCTCCACTCGTTCCGCCCCCACCCATACGCCATGCCGCGCCCGCCGTCACCGCGCGCGCAGCCCCCACCACAGCGCCCCGCCCGCCAGCAGCCCCCAGAAGGCCGCGCCCACGCCCCCCACCGACAGGCCTGAGGCCGCGACCAGGAAGCACGCCACCGCCGGCACCTGCGTCGCTTCGTCGGCCAGCGCCACGCGCAGCGCCGCCGCCAGCGCGCCGAGCAATGCCAGCCCCG
>JALHNW010000061.1:0-6628 GCA_022843345.1 Rubritepida sp.
TGGGCGCGCGGGCGCGCCTTCCTCGACGCGCTGTTCCTGCCCGCGCCGCAGTTCCGCGCCGCACCGCCCGACGCGATCGCCTGCCGCTGCGAGGAGGCGACGGGGGCCGCGGTGCGCGAGGCCGCGCGCATGGGCGCCACCGGGCCGAACCAGCTCAAGGCCTTCCTGCGCTGCGGCATGGGCCCCTGCCAGGGGCGCATGTGCGGCCCGGCCATCACCGAGACCATCGCGCAGGAACGCGGCGTGCATCCGCGCGATGTGGGCTACCTTCGCCTCCGCACGCCGTCGAAGCCGGTCACGCTCGGCGAGTTCGCCGGCCTGCGGAGGACGGAGGCGGATGTGAGGGCGGTGGAACGGCGCTGACCCGGCGCACCCGAGCAGGAGAGAAACCAAGATGAACCGCATGATGACCGCGGCGCTCGCCGCCCTTCTCGCCCTCTCGCCGGTGGCGGGCCTGCGCGCCCAGGGCACCTGGCCGGACCGGCCGATCCGCATGATCGTGCCCTTCCCGCCGGGCGGCGGCACGGACGCGATCGCCCGCATCGTCGCCGCGCACCTGCAGGGCGCGCTGGGCCAGCCGGTGACGGTGGAGAACCGCAGCGGCGGCTCGGGCGTCATCGGCACGGAGGCGGTGGCCCGCGCCGCGCCCGACGGCTACACCCTGGCCATGACGGCGAGCGGGCCGATGACCATCCTGCCGCAGATGATGGAGAACGCGCCCTACCACCCGGTGCGCTCCTTCGCCCATGTCGCGCTGCCCTCGGTCACGCCGCTGTTCCTCGTGGTGCGGCCCGCGATGCCGGCGCGCACGCTGGCGGAGTTCGTCGAGCTGGCGCGGGGGCGGCAGGGGCGGATGAACTACTGCTCCATCGGCGTCGCCTCGCCCTCGCACCTCTCGGCCGAGATCTTCCTGCGCGCCTTCGGCCTGGCGATGGAGCACATCCCGCACCGCGGCAGCGCGCCGGCGCTGACCGACACCATCGCCGGGAATTGCGACATGCTGTTCGACAGCGGCTCCTCGGCCGCGCCGCAGGTGCGCCAGGGCGCGCTGCGGGCGCTGGGCGTCAGCGCCGCCCGCCGCCTGCCGGCCTTCCCCGACGTGCCCACCATCGCGGAAGGGGGTGCGGCGGGCTACGAGACCAGCACCTGGTCCGCCGTCATCGCCCCCGCCGGCACGCCGGCGCCGATCGTGGAGCGGCTGAACGCGGAGATCCGCCGCCTCGCCGCCACGCCGGCCGAGCGCGAGCGGGTGAGCAGCCAGGGCGGCCTGCCGGTGGACCTCTCGCCGGCCGAGTTCACCCGCTTCCTGGAGCGCGAGATCGAGAACTGGGGCCGGGTGATCCGGGCGGGGAACATGCGGCTGGAGTGACGCCCTTCAGCCTGCCCAGCGCAGCACCATCGCGTCCAGCCGCTTCGCGATGGCCAGCAGCTGCCGTCGCGCCTCGGGGTGCATCGCCGGGAAGGGGTGGCGCGGCGCGCCGCAGCGGATGACGCCGCCCGCCTCCATCAGCGCCTTGGCCGCCAGCAGCCCGCATTGCCGGTTCTCGTGGTTGATCAGCGGCAGCCACGTCGCGTAGGCGTCGTAGGCGCCGTCCCGGTCGCCGCGGAACCAGGCGTCGGTGATGGTGCGGATGCCGTCGGGGAAGCCGCCGCCGGTCATGCTGCCGGTGGCGCCCGCCTCCAGGTCGGCCAGCAGGGTGATCGCCTCCTCGCCATCCCACGGCCCCTCGATGGCGTCGCCGCCCAGCGCGATGAGGTCGCGCAGCTTGGCCGCGGCCTGCGGCATCTCCAGCTTGAAGTAGCGCACCCGCGGGCTTTCGCGCGCGATCTGCGCCAGCAGCGCGGCGGGCAGCGGCGTGCCGGCCACCGGGGCGTCCTGGATCATGATGGGGATGTCGAGCGCGCCCGACAGCCGCGCGAAGAACTCGCGGATGCCCGCCTCGCCGACGCGGATGGTCGCGCCGTGATAGGGCGGCATCACCATCACCATCGCCGCCCCCGCTTCCTGCGCGCGGCGCGAGCGCGCGATGCAGGCCTCCGTGCCGTAATGCGTGGTGGTGACGATGACCGGCACGCGCCCGGCGACGTGCGCCAGGCAGGCCTGCATCACCCGCTCGCGCTCCTCATCCGTCAGTGCGAACTGCTCGGAGAAGTTGGCGAGGATGCACAGCCCCTCGGAGCCCGCGTCGATCATGAAGTCGAGCGCGCGCTTCTGCCCGTCGAGGTCCAGCGCGCCCCTTTCGTCGAAGATGGTGGGGACGACGGGGAAGACGCCGCGATAGGCCATGGAACCGCCCTTCAATGGTTGTCGCGCGGCATGGGGGCGCCGCTGGAGCCCGCGAGGAAGTCAAGGTCAGCGCCCTGGTCCGCCTGCTGCACGTGGTCGAGGTACATCCTGACGTAGCCGCGCGTGGCGTGCGGCGCGGGCGGCGCCCAGGCGGCGCGGCGCGCGGCCAGTTCCGCCTCCGGCACGTCCAGCGACAGGCGGCGGGCGGCGACGTCGAGCGTGATCATGTCGCCGTCCCGCACCAGGGCGAGCGGCCCGCCCACCGCGGCCTCGGGGGCCACGTGCAGCACCACCGTGCCGTAGGCGGTGCCGGACATGCGGGCGTCGCTGATGCGGATCATGTCGCGCACGCCCTGCTTCAGCAGCTTGTGCGGGATGGGCATGTTCCCCACCTCCGCCATGCCGGGATAGCCCTTGGGGCCGCAATGCTTGAGCACCATCACGCAGTCGGCGTCGATGTCGAGGTCCGGGTCATCCTTGCGCGCGTGCAGATCCTCGATCGTCTCGAACACCACGGCGCGGCCGGTGTGGCGCATCAGCCGGGGCGAGGCGGCGGAGGGCTTGATCACGGCGCCATCGGGGCAGAGGTTGCCGCGCAGCACGGCCATGCCGGCATCGGGCTTGAAGGGCGCCTCCCAGGGCGTGATGACCGCGTCGTTCCAGCAGCGCGCGTCCCGCACGTTCTCCCAGACCGTCCGGCCGTTGGCGGTGGGCGCGTCGCGCTCCAGCAGCCCCGCCTCGCCCAGGCGCTTCAGCACCACGGGCAGGCCGCCGGCGTAGCAGAAATCCTCCATGAGGAAGCGGCCCGCGGGCATCAGGTCCACCAGGCAATGCACGCCCTGGCCCAGCCGGTCGAGGTCATCCAGCGTGAAGGGCACGCCCAGGCGGCGGGCGATGGCCAGCAGGTGCACCACGGCGTTGGTGGAGCCGCCGATGGCGCCCAGCGTTCGCACGGCGTTGGCGAAGGCGGCCGGCCCCAGCAGCTTCGAGATCGTCAGCTCCTCGCGCACCATCTCCACGACGCGCCGGCCCGACAGGCGGGCGAGCTGCGCGCGCCGCGCATCGGCCGCCGGCAGCGCGGCGTTCAGCGGCAGGCCCAGCCCCATCGCCTCCACCAGCGAGGCCATGGTGGAGGCGGTGCCCATCGTCATGCACGACCCCGCCGAGCGGTTCATGCCCTGCTCGGCCGCGTGGAACTCCTCCAGCGTCACCTCGCCCGCGCGCAGCTGCTCGCTCATCGAGATGATGGTGGTGCCCGAGCCGATGCTCTGCCCCTGGTAGTCGCCGCGCAGCTGCGGGCCGCCGCTGACGCCGATGGTCGGCAGGTCCACGGAGGCCGCGCCCATCACCAGCGCGGGCGTCGTCTTGTCGCAGCCCATCAGCAGCACGCAGCCATCCAGCGGATGCGCGCGCAGCGCCTCCTCCACGTCCATCGCAGCGAGGTTGCGGTAGAGCATGGCGGTGGGCCGCATCGTCACCTCGCCGAGCGAGGAGACGGGGAATTCGAGCGGGTAGCCGCCCGCCTCCAGCACGCCCTCGCGCACGTGGCGCGCCAGGTCGCGGAAGTGCTGGTTGCAGGGGGTCAGCTCGCTCCAGGTGTTGCAGATGCCGATGACGGGCTTGCCCTCGAACATGTCCTGCGGCGTGCCGTGGTTCTTGAGGAAGGAGCGGTAGTAGAACCCCATCTTGTCCTGCCGGCCGAACCAGGCTTGCGAGCGGAGCGGCTTGCTCATGCGCCGCGCCTCCGGGCGCCCATGGCGCAGGCCAGGTCGAAGGCGGCCTGCAGGGCGCCGACGCGCGCCACGCCCTTGCCCTGGATGTCGAAGCCCGTGCCGTGCGCGCAGGTGGTGATGGGCACCGGCACGCCGCCGGCCACGGTGACGCCGCGCCAGAAGCCCATCAGTTTCATCGCGATCTGCCCCTGGTCATGGTACATGGTCACGATCGCGTCCACCTCGCGCGTCCCGTCCGGCTTGGGCTGGGCGCGCAGGAAGATGGTGTCGGCCGGATACGGCCCTTCCGCCGGCAGGCCGCGGCGGCGGGCCTCCTCCACCGCGGGGCCGATCACCTCGATCTCCTCGCGCCCGAAGGCGCCGCCATCGCCGTTGTGCGGGTTCAGCCCGCAGACCGCGATGCGCGGCCGGGCCACGCCCGCCGCCACCAGCGCGTCGCGGATCAAGGTGATGGCGCCGATCACGCTTTCGCCCGTGATGAGGTCCGCCACCTCGCGCAGCGCCACGTGGCTGGTAACGCGGCAGGTCCACAGCCCGTCCAGCACGTTGAACTCGCTCGTGGCGCCCGCGTGGCCCAGCACTTCGGCGAACCAGTGCAACTCGTCGGCATGGCCCATTTGCGCCATGTGCAGCGCCGATTTGTTGAGCGGTGCGAAGCACACCGCGTCCACCGTGCCGGCCTGGGCCAGCGCCAGGCATTCGCGCAGCGTCGCCATGGCATGCGCCCCGCCGGCGGCGGAGGCGCGGCCGCGCGGGATGTCCTCGGCGGCCGTCAGCTCGCGCCAGGCGATGCGGCCGGGCTTGAGGTCGGCGGCGTCGTTCACCCGCAGCAGCGGCAGCTCGACGCCCGCGATGCGTTGGCCCTCATCCAGCGCCGCGCGGTCGGCCACCAGCAGCAGCGCCGCCTTGTCGCGGTTCTCCGCCACCGAGAGCAGCTTGGACATGATCTCGGGTCCGATGCCGGCGGGGTCGCCGAGGACGAGGGCGAGGCGGGGGATCATGCGGGCAGTCTCCGGGCGATGCGGATGCGCGACCACGCCCAGCCCAGCATGGGCCAGGCGAGCAGCAGCAGCGCGAGGGTGGTGAGGGAACCGACGAGGGGGTTGGCCCAGAACACGCCGAGCGAGCCCTGGGAGAGCAGCATGGACTGGCGGAAGGCGTCCTCCGCCTTGTCGCCCAGGACCATGGCCAGCACCAGCGGCGCCACCGGGTAGTCCAGCTTCTTCATCACGTAGCCGGCCACGCCGAAAACCAGCGCCAGCCACACCTCGAAGGAGGAGTTGGACACCATCCAGGCGCCCGTCAGGCAGATCGCCATGATGAGCGGCGCCAGCACGGCGAAGGGCACGCGCATGACGGAGGCGAAGATGGGCACGGTGGACAGCACCACCACCACGGCGACGAGGTTGGCGATGTACATGGAGGCGATCAGCCCCCACACGAAATCCGGCTGCGACTGGAACAGCATCGGCCCCGGCTGGAGCCCCCAGATCATCAGCCCGCCCAGCATCACCGCCGCCGTCGCGCTGCCCGGCACGCCCAGCGCCAGCATGGGCAGCAGGGCGGAGACGCCGGCCGCGTGGTCCGCCGTCTCGGGGCTGACCACGCCTTCCGGCTCGCCCTTGCCGAAGCCCGCCTTGCGGCGCGAGAAGCGGCGCGCGATGCCGTAGGACATGAAGGAAGCCGCGGTCGGCCCGCCCGGCGTCAGCCCCATCCACACGCCGATCGCCGCCGAGCGCACCAGCGCCAGCCAGTGGCGCGGCAGGGTCAGCAGGGCGCGGAACACCTCGCGCGGGGTGACGCGGGCGGCGACGCCCTCCACCTTCTCCGTCTCGTCCGCCGTGGCCAGCAACTCGCCGATGCCGAACAGGCCGATGACGGCGACGAGGAAGGAGATGCCCTTGATCAGCTGGTCCGCGCCGAAGGTCAGCCGCATCTCGCCCGAGACCGTATCCATCCCGATGGTGGCGAGCGACAGGCCGATGAGCAGGGACACCGCGGTCTTCAGCGGATCGCCCCCGCCCATGCCGATGAAGGCGCAGAAGGCGAGCAGGTAGACCGCGAAATACTCGGCCGGCGAGAAGCGCAGCGCGAAGCCCGCGATGTCGTCCGCCACCAGCGTCACCACGATCACCCCCACCAGCGCGCCGAAGCCCGAGGACAGGAAGGCGAGCGACAGCGCCTCTGCTGCGCGGCCCTGCTTGGCCATCGGGTGGCCGTCGAAGGTGGTGGCGACCGAGGAAGGCTCGCCGGGGATGTTGAACAGGATGGAGGTGGTGGAGCCGCCCAGCAGCGCGCCCCAATACATGGAGGAAAGCAGGATGATCGCGCTCACCGGGCTCATGGTGAAGGTCAGCGGCAGCAGCAGCGCCACCCCGTTCGGCGCCCCGAGCCCCGGCAGCACGCCGACCAGGATGCCGATCAGCACGCCCGCCACCATCAGCGTGACGTGGTGGACGGTGAGCGCGACCCCGAAGCCGTGCATCAGGGGTGCCAGGGATTCCATCACCAGATGCCCAGCGCCTCCTCGATCGGCCCCTTGGCCAGCGGCACGCCCAGCCAGGTCTCGAACAGGCCCCAGAAGGCGGCGGGCACCGCGACCGCCAGC
>JALHNW010000061.1:6638-8285 GCA_022843345.1 Rubritepida sp.
CAGCGTGCGTCCCCAGGACAGCCGGGCGGCCATCCGCCCCATCCACAGCAGGTAGAACAGCATGGAAAGGTAGGCGCCCAACGGCCCGATGAGGGCGCCGAAGATCACCGTGGGCAGGAACAGCGCCATCACGCGCCGCATCGCGCCGGGTTCCGCGAAGCGCGCGGGCAGGCTCGTCGCCGCGGCGCGCGCCGCCAGCAGCAGGGACGCCGCCACCAGCAGCAGCCCCACGCGCAGCGGGAAGTAGCCGGCACCCGGCCCCGTCGCGCCCCAGCCCGTGTCATGCTGCCACGCGCCGGCCACGACCGTCGCGCCGATGCCGGCTGCGGCGAGTGCTGCCAGCACCTCGGCGTGGCGGCGCGCGAGCATGGTCAACCCGGCTCCTGCACCAGCCAGCCCCAGTCGCGGAAGTTGTCGCGGTTCGCCGCCTCGTCGCGCCGGATGAAGTCGGCCAGCTCGGTGCCGGTCTGCCACAGGTCGCCCTGCGAACCCGATTGCAGCCAGTTGCGCCATTCCTCCGTCTGCCGGATGCGGGACAGCAGCTCGGTCCAGAAGGCGCTCTGCGCCTCGTTGGTGCGGGCGGGCAGCCAGACGGTGCGCGGCATGCGGAACTCGGCGGGGCCGATGCCGGCCTCGGTGGCGGTGGGGATGTCGCTCCAGCCCACCCCGTCATGCACCTTCTCCGGCAGCTCCAGCCGCCGCGGGTTGAAGACGCAGAGCGGGCGCACCCGGCCTGCGCGCCACTGCGCCACGTTCTCCGCCGGGTTGTTCGTGTTGGCGTCGATGTGCCCGCCCGCCAGCTGGATCGCCGCCTCCCCGCCCGAGCGGAAGGGGACGTAGGTGACGGCGGCGCCCGAGGCGCGCTCGATCAGCTTCGTCAGGATGTGGTCGGTGTCGCGCGCCTGCGAGCCGCCCATGCGGAAGGCCGGGCCGCGCTCCTTCATCGCCGCCACCAGCTCGCCCGCGTTGCGCCAGGGCGCGTCCGCGTGCGTCCACAGGATGAACTCGTCGGCGGCCATGGAGGCGACGGGGCGCAGGTCATCCAGGCGGTAGCCCACGCGCGTCACCAGCGGCATCAGCCACACGTTGTTCGTGCCGAACACCACCTTGTGCGGGTCGCCCGCCACGGTGCGGCCATAGACGAAGGCCTCCGTCCCCGCGCCGCCGCCCTTGTTGGAGACGGTGACCGGCGGGCGCAGCAGCGAATGGCGCTGGATCACCGACTGCACCAGCCGCGCGAACTGGTCGGTGCCGCCGCCGGGGCCGGCGGCGACCACGAACTCCACCGGCCGCTGCGGCTGCCACGCGCCCTGGGCGAGCGCGGGCGCGGCGAGCAGGGCAGGGGTGCCGAGCAGCAGGGAACGGCGCATGAGCTGCGTCATCGGACTGTCCTCCATCGCGGGGTCGTCGCCCCGTTCTGCGGGCAGCGTGGCAAGCGGGGCGGGGGCCTGTCAACCGGTATGCCGACCGGACCAGTGGACCAGTGCGCGCGCCCCTGGCTATGCTGCGCCCCGATGCTGGAGAACCTCGCCCTCCTCGCCCCCGCGCTGTCCAAGCGCACGGTGCGCGAGCAGATCACCGACCGCCTGGCCGGCATGGTGCGCGGCGGGCTGCTGCGCCCCGGCGACGCGCTGCCGGGCGAGCGCG
>JALHNW010000062.1 GCA_022843345.1 Rubritepida sp.
GCGGTCACGCTGGCGGCGAACCGCGGGCTGGGGTGGATGCTCGACACCTTTCAGGCGAAGGAGTTTGCGCTGGCGCATTGGCTCACCATTGGGGCCGCCGGCGGGCGGTTGTTCGTGCGCGTGTTCGACCTCAACGGCAATGTACGGCTCAACCAGCCGGGCGACGTGCTGGCCTCCATCACGTCCATGCAGTGGGACAGCAACTCGCGCGGCTGGAATGCCGGGGCGCCCATGGACGATGCCAACCTCAACCGACGCCAGACCATCCGGGTGGGCGCATCCGTGGCCTATGCCCAGGTGGGGGTGATCGGCTTCGATGGTCCGATCGACCTGCAGTCGCTCCGGCTTTACGGGCTGCCGGAGGCGGCGCCGGCCGTGCTGAATGGCACCCCGCTGCTGCCAGCGTCGGGGCAGCGAGAGTTTGCCGCGGAGGTCAGCTGGGACCTGCCGAACCTAGCGCCTGGCGCGACAGCGCTCATCGACGTGACCGTAAGCGGCGCACGGGCTGGCGATCTCGCGAGGGCGTCGCTGGTGTCGTCGACACGGTTCATCGAGATCGACGCGGCGGTTTGGTCGAACAACACGGTTCGGGTGATGGCGCGGAACATCTCCGCGGCGACGTTCGACCTGGCGGCGGCGACGCTGTCGGTGGGCGTGGTAAAGCGGCGGGTGGCGTGATCGCGGTGCAGAACGGACATCTCCGCAGGGAGGGGGCGCGCCGCCGACCCACGCGCGCCCTCCACCTCTCCCCGGGCATGCCGGGGCGATATGTGGCCGCCCCTATGACGGCCAGCCTGGTGGGCACCAGCGGGTTCGCCGCCATCCCCACCACCGCCCTCGATCTGCCCCTCGTACAGCGTCTCAGGCAGTCCCCGCACTTGACGGGCCCAGGTCCCCAAATCCATTGCCCCTACAATACCAGCAGCACCGAGACGTGGCGCCGACGAAAAAGGGTAACAAGTTGCACCCGAGAGGCAACATGGTTCCCGAAGACGCGGCTACGGCCACACCCACCAAACATAGCCGGCATAGCAGGCCAGCAGCCCCGCACCTTCACGCCTGCCGATGCGCCAGCCGCTGCGGCCGAGCACGATGAGGGCGGCCGTGACAAGCACCATCACCCACACGTCGAAGCGCGCGATCTCAGTCGGGATCGGAGTCGGCGCGATCAATGCCGTGGCGCCGCCGATGCCGAGGATGTTGTAGATATTGGAGCCGAGGATGTTGCCCAGCGCTACATCCGCGTGGCGGCGGTAGGCCGCCACCAACGAGGTCACCAGTTCCGGCAGCGATGTACCGACGGCGACGATGGTCAGGCCGATCACCACCTCGCTGACGCCCACGCCGCGCGCAAGTTCGACCGCGGCATCGACCAGAAGTCGTCCGCCCAGGATCACGAGGACAAGGCCGACAACGCTGAACCCCGCTGCCATGGACCAGGCCTGCCAGGCGGTGGTCGTTGGCTTCGATGCCGGCCGCGGATGCGTCTCCTGATAGGCCTGGGCCTTCTCGAACGCGGCGGTGTGATCGTGCGGGCCCGGACGTCGTTCCTGACGCCACGCGTATACAACGTACCCCGCCAGGCCAATAAGGAAGAGGCTGCCGACGATGCGGTCCAGCGCACCGAACATCGCCACGGCCGCGAGCGAGCACGCGACCACAAGGGCGACCGTACCGTCCCGCCACAGCGCGCCCCGTCCGACGGCGATGGGCACCAGCAGCGCCGACAACCCCAGAATGACCAGGATGTTCGCGATGTTGGAACCCACGATGTTGCCCACCGCGATCCCGGGCGAACCGGCGAGCGAGGCCTGCACACTCGTCACCAGTTCGGGCGTGGAGGTGCCGAAGCCCACCAGCGTCAGCCCGATCAACAACGGCGATACCCCAAGCCGTTCGGCGATCTGCACGGCGCCGCGCACGAACAGCTCGCCCCCCAGCGCCAGCAGCAGCAGCCCGCCTATCAGTGGCAACGCAATATCCATGGATAATCTCCCTCAGCCTTCGTCGGCGCCGGCGACGCCCAGGCGCCGCATGCGTTCCCATAGCGTGGTGCGCGACACGTCAAGCACGCGCGCCGCGTCACCGACGCGCCCGCCGCAACGCGCCAGGACGCGCCGGATATGGGCCCGCTCGGCGGTGTCGCGCGCGTCGGCGAGTGTCACGGCCGGCGCCGGCGGCGCCTTGTCCGCGAACAGGTCCTGCGGGCCAATCGCCGTGCCCTCGGCCAACAGGGCTGCGCGTTCGATGCGGTTGCGCAATTCCCGGACATTGCCGGGCCATGGATGCGCCTGCAGCGCCGCGATGGCCCCTGGCGCGAAGGTCAGGCCTGAGCGCCCCGCATCGTGCGCAGCCTGGCGAAGAAAGGCTTCGGCCAGTCCCTCGACATCCTCGGCACGGTCGCGCAAGGCCGGCACCGGAAGCTCGATGACCGCGAGGCGCCAGTAGAGGTCGCCGCGGAAGCGCCCATCTGCCACGCGCGCGGCGAGGTCAGCATTGGTGGCGGCAAGCACGCGGGCACGTAGGGCCAACTCGTGCGCACCGCCCACGCGGGTGAAACGCCGGTCCTCCAGCAGGCGCAGCAGCTTGGCCTGCAGGACCAGGTCCAGCTCGGCCACTTCGTCCAGCAGAAGCGTCCCCTCGCCAGCGCGCTCCGCCACGCCCAATCGGCGTTCGTGGGCGCCGGTGAAGGCGCCACGCTCATGGCCGAAGACCTCGCTCTCCAGCAAGTCGCGCGGGATCGCGGCGCAATTCAGCGCCACGAAGGGGGCTGATGCGCGCGGCCCGAGCGCGTGCAGCCGGCGTGCCGCCACCTCCTTCCCGGCCCCGCTCTCGCCCAGCAGGAGCACCGTTGCCGAGGCCGCAGCAAGACGCCGCAACGCGGCATCCAGGGCCTGCATCGGCGCCGATCGCCACCCGGCCTCCAATGGCGCCCCGGCCGCCCCGACCGGTGGCGACAGCGCGCGCAGCTTCGCGATCACGGCGTCCACCGCGAAGGGCTTGAGCAGGTAGTCGTCAGCGCCGGCGCGGATCAGCCGCACGGCCTGGTCCACGCCGCCGAACGCGGTCATCGCGATCACCGGCGTGCGGCCCAGCTGCGGCAGCAGGCGCAGCAGCAGCTCCTCGCCCGAGCCGTCCGGCAGGCGCATGTCGCACAGCACGCAGAGCGGCGCGGGCGTACGACGCAACAGCGCCTCTCCATCGACCATGTTCCGCGCCCATTGGGGCGCGAAGCCCTCCAGGCGCAGCCGTTGGTGCAGGGCCCCGCCGAGCACGGCATCGTCCTCGATCAGCACCACCGCCCCGCTCATGGCGCAACCTCCCTGCACACCGGCAGGCGAAGGGTGATGCGCGTGGCGCGGCCCGGCTCCGCATGGACGCCGATCTCGCCATCGAGGCGTACCAGCTCACGCATCACGACCGTGAGGCCGAGGCCAGGGCCGCGGGCGTCCATGCCCTCCAACCGGCGACGCTGGGCCTCGGGCAGGCCGCCGCCCTCGTCTTCGACTTCGATCAGCAGCCGCCCATCCGCCTCATTGCCGACCCGCAGCAGCACGCGACCGCCGCGCGGCGTGGCCTGCACCGCATTGAGCAGCAGGTTCAGGAGCGCCTGGCGGACCGGCAAGGCATCGGTGGCGAACGGCTCCGCGAGCATGCCCTCGCGATGAAGGCTGACGCGGCGGGCCGTTGCCTCGGGCGCCAGCAGCCGCAGCACGTCGTCAATGTCCGACTGTTCGAGCGAGCGCACCTCGAGCGTGCCGCGATGGGCCGACAATGTGTCATCGACCACACGCTGGATCTGCCGCAGCCCGCGTTCCAGCAGGTCGAGGGATTCACCGCGGACCGCCGGATCCGCGCCGAAACGCCGCGTGGAATCAATGGCCGTGAGCATGCCGGCGAGAGGGTTTCGCACCTCGTGCGCAACGGTGGCGGCAAGATCGCCCAACTCGGCGGCACGGTCGCGCTCGCCGAGCTGCCGCGCCAACTGTTCCCGCTCGCCGAGCCGCGCCATCATGAGATCGATCGCGGCCGTCAGGCGGGCCGCTTCCGTCCCGGCAGGTATCGCCCCTTCGGGCGAGCGGGCAAAGTCACTACCGCCCGCGCGGCCGATCACGCTCACCACCGACAGCAAGGGCGCCAGCGCGCGCCGGGCGAGCAGCGCCGCGATGAGCCCGGCGATTGCCGCCAGCGCAAAGTCGAGGGCCAACAGCCATCGCGAGAGCCGCTGGCGCCACTCGACTGCCTCGCTGAGGTCAAGCTCCGCAGCCAGGATGGCGATGCGCCCATCCTCCAGAGCGAAGCCGCGCTGCGCCCATGCGGTCCGACCGTCCGGCGCCACCTCCCACGCCACATCCCGCTGGCCGCGGCTGGCGGGCGAGGTGTGCGGCGCGCTCGTGGCGCTGCTGGCGACGACGCGTCCCGCCCCGTCAGGCAGCACGACTTCAAGCCGCCGCTCCCGGATGCCTTGCTGGAACGTCATGGCGCCCTGCATCGCGGCAAGCAGGGCGGCCTGGTCGCCGCGCCTCAAGGGTTCGGCAAGCGTGGAGGAAAGCCCGTCGAGATAGACCGCACCGAGCCGTGCGGCGTCCCGCAGCGCTTCGCGCCCCAGGGTGAGGGTTGCCACCTGTGTCGTGGCAACCGCCGCGAGGAAGACGGAGACGCCGGCCAGGACCGGCATCTGCAAGGCAATCGGCATCGAGTTCCAGAGGCTTTTGATCATCCCCCATGCTGCACCGGATCGGGGTCAGGTCATAAGAACGCTGCGCGGGCCTTGGCGCAGGCTGCGCCAGGCGCCGGACGCGTTCGTGGATCGCGCCGGGATGACCGCCAGGGTCGGGCCTCCGAACGCCGTCTCCGGCACCGGATGATCGGGGTGGAGCAGCGCGTGGCCCGCGCGCGCCTGCCAGCCGCGCGACGCTGCCAGCGCCAACGCGTCCGCCAGCATCTGCTCGGCGCCCGGGACGTCCAGGGCCGTGATCAAGAGCGGGCACCCGGCGAAGATCCCGGAGGCCAGAAGTCGCTTCATCGCCTCGCCGGACCCGGCGTCGCCCTCGTGCAGGAAGTGCAGCGCGCGTGGCACCTCGAAGTCGGTCCCGATGATCAGGAGGCCCGGCACCGCGATGCCGCGCGCACGCGCCTCCGCCATGCCGGGCGGAAGCACCATCGCCTGGTCGAACCAGGCGGCGCGCGGCAACAGGGTAAGGTCGTGATGCGCAGCCGTCCGTTCCAGCAGCCGCAGTGCGTCGCCCTCTTCGTGGCGCGCTGAAAAGGCCAGCGCCTGCGCCTCGCACGCCGCCTGGAGACGGCCGGCCAGCGCGGCCGCCCCCTCGCGCGCGGAGGCCATGCGTTTCTCAACCAGCCGCTTGGCGTAATGCGCGCCGCCGAGCGGCACCGGCCCAGTGCGCGACAGGCTCGGCGCGCAGAGCAGACTCAGCAGCGTGATCTCCGTCTCGCGACCGGCGACAGCGTCGAGACCAGCCAGCAGCGCAGCCTCGCTCGCCTCGCCCTGGGCAAGGGCGACGAGAACACGGCGGGGACTGACGGGCGGTAGCGCGGGCGCGGGCATGGCGGTGTCTTCCTGGGCCGGGGTCGCACCGGCGGCGTGGTCGATGGAATGGCGCGGCAGCACGCCCGCCAGCGCGTCCTCGCCACTGCCGGGCCAGAGCGGCGCGCCGCCCCTATAGGCGGCGCGGCCGAGCGCGTGCGACGAGATCGGCACCGTCACCAGCAGAAACAGCACGATCAGCCCAACGCGCAGCCAGGCCTCGCCCGTCCCGAAGGCGAGGCCCGCACCGAGCAGCATCAGCCCTGCGCCGACCACGCCGGCCTTGGTCGCGGCATGCATCCGCAGGAAGGCGTCGGGCAGGCGCGCGACGCCGATCGCCGCGATCAGCGCGATGCTGGCGCCGAGAACGAGCAGGATGGCGGCCAGGATTTCACTCATCGCGCGCCTCCGGCGGCCGTGCGGCGCGGGCCATGAAGGCGGCCACGCCGACGGCCCCGATGAAGCCGACCAGCCCGAGGCCGAGCGCGATGTCGAGCAGCGCGAGGTGCCCGCCCGCCAGCGCCACCAGCGCCGTGGCGCCCACGGCGAGCAGCCCGAGCAGGTCCATGGCGACGGCACGATCGGCGATGCCCGGGCCGCGCAGCATTCGCCAGCCGGTGAGCGCCACGGCGGCGGTCAGCAGCAGCGCCGAGAGTGCGAGCGCACCATCGAGCAGCGTCATCGCAGCACGCGCATGGTCGGCGCCTCCAGGCGTTCGGCGATGGCGCGGCGCACCGCCTCGGGGTCGGCCGCGTCCATCGCGTGGACATAGAGCGTGCGCTGATCGTCCGAGACGTGCAGCGAGGTGGTGCCCGGGGTCAGCGTGACCATGTCGGCCAGCAGCGTGACGCCGGCCGCGGAGCGCAGACGCAGCGGCACCGCGACGATGCCGGGACGGACCTCGAGCCGCGGCGAGAGTGTCGCGCGGATGACCGCATAGGCCGAAAGCAGCAGCTCGCGCAGGAACAGCAGTGCGAGCCACAGCCAGGCGAGCAGGTTCCAAGAGCGTGGCTTGCTCATGGCCTGGCTCCGAGGACGGCGGCGATGTAGGCCTCGCGTCCTGCGAGTTGCTCACCGGCGGCGAGCGCGTAAGCCGCGAAGGGCTCAGCCCAAAGACCGATGGTGAGCGTGACCAGTGCAAGGGCCGCGATGGGCCCCAGCAGCAGCGCGCGCTCGCGGCCTTCGAGCCGTGGCACGGGTGCGCCTTCCGGCGGTTCCTTCCAGAACGCCTCGAGCCAGATCTTCAACATGGAATAGAGCGTCAGCACGCTGGTCGCGAGCGCGATGCCGGCCAGCACATACCAGCCGGCGTCGAAGCCCGACTTCACGACGAACAGCTTCGCCCAGAAACCCGAGAGCGGCGGCAGCCCGGCCAGGGACAGGGCCGGTATCGCGAACAGGATGCCGAGCCACGGATCACGCCGCCACAACCCGCCGAGCGCGGCCAGCGAGAAGCTGCCACCCGCGCGCCGGATCGCGCCCGCGACGAGGAACAGGTTCGCCTTCACGATGATGTGGTGAACGACGTAGAGAACCGCGCCGGCGATGGCGAAGGGTGTCGCGATGGCGATGCCCACGATCATGTAGCCGATCTGGCTAATGATGTGGAACGACAGGATGCGCCGGATGTCCCAGTGTGCCGCCGCGCCCAGCACGCCCACCACCATGGTGCCCGCCGCCACCACCCACAGCAGCGGCGCGAGCCATTCCTGCCCGGCCGGGAACACCAGCGTGACAAGGCGCAGGATGGCGTAGACGCCGACCTTGGTGAGCAGCCCGGCGAATATCGCGGCGACCGGCGCGATGGCCGTGTGGTAGGCGGCCGGCAGCCAGAAGAACAGCGGGAAGACGGCGGCCTTGGCGGCGAAGGCTGCCAGCAGCAGGAAACCGACTGCGGCCGCCGCACCCTGGTTCGGCACCTCGGGCATGCGGCGCGCCATGTCGGCCAGGTTCAACGTGCCGGTGAGGCCGTAGGCGAGGCCCACGGCGATGAGGAACACCGTGGTCGCCACCAGGTTGAGCACCGCGTATTTCACCGCGGCGTCCAGTTGCTCGCGCCCGCCGCCCAGCACGAGCAGGCCGAAGGAGGCGATCAGCATCACCTCGAACCAGACGTAGAGGTTGAACAGGTCGCCAGCCAGGAACGCGCCCGTGACGCCCAGCACCAAGGCGGCGAGCAGCGGGTGCCACAGCCCCTCCTCGGCGCGCACGCTGTCGTCGGCTTGGGCATAGATGGCGGTCACGGCGTAGATCAGGGCGGTGATCGCAACCATGGCGGCGGCCAGCAGGTCAGCCACCATCGTGATGCCGAAGGGTGCCGGCCAGTCGCCCATCTGCGAAGCGATCACGCCATGGGCGAGCACCTCCGCCACCAGCAACGCGGCGGCAACCAGCAGCGCCACGGTTGCGGCAACGGTCACGCCGCGCTGCATCCGCGGCCGGCCGCGCAGGACGGCCGTCAGCGCGCAGGCGGCAAGCGGGATCAGCATCGGCAGCGCGAGCAGCCAGTCGGCACGGGAGGCCATCATGGCCGCGCCTCGGCCTCGGCGGCAGCCCTGCTGTCGGTGCTCGGCAGCGCCTGCGGCTCGGCCCGGCGCAAGGCCTCGGCGTCGAGCGTCGCCTCGCTGCGCCAGGTCGCCCAGGTCAGCACCATCACGAAGGCGGTCAGCC
>JALHNW010000063.1 GCA_022843345.1 Rubritepida sp.
GGAACGCCCCCTTGCCGCGACCGAGCAGCGCCAGCGCCGCCGCGCCCACCCGCGTCGCCGCGCGGTACAGCGCCGGGCGCCGGGCGAACCAGGCCCAGAGTGCCAGGTTGGAGCGGATGCCGCCGGGCTGGAGGTGGCGCTCGAACTCGCGCTCGCGCCAGTGGCGCATCAGCTTGGGCAGCGGGATCTTCACCGGGCAGACGCTCTCGCACTTGCCGCAGAAGGTGGAGGCGTTGGGCAGGTGCCCCGCCTTGTCCACGCCGATCAGCGAGGGCGTCAGCACGCTGCCCATCGGCCCCGGATAGGTCCAGCCATAGGCGTGCCCGCCCACCACGCCGTAGACCGGGCAGTGGTTCATGCAGGCCGAGCAGCGGATGCAGCGCAGCATCTCGCCGAACTCGGTGCCGATCATGTTGGAGCGGCCGGCATCCACCAGGATGACGTGGTACTCCTCCGGCCCGTCCAGGTCGCCCGCGCGGCGCACCCCGGTGCTGAAGGTGGTGTACACCGAGAAATCCTGCCCGGTGGCGGAGCGCGCCAGCAGGCGCAGCAGGCTGGTGCAGTCCTCCAGCGTGGGCACCACCTTCTCGATGCTGGCCAGCACGATGTGGACGCGCGGCAGGGTCTGCGTCAGGTCGCCATTGCCCTCGTTGGTGACGATGACGCTGCTGCCCGTCTCGGCGATGAGGAAGTTGGCCCCCGTGATGCCCACGTCGGCGGCGAGGAACTTGGAGCGCAGCTCCGTGCGCGCCTCGCTCATGATGTCGCGCCGCTCGTGGAAGACGCGGTCGGCCGGCAGGTGGGTGTGGGACTTGCGGAAGCTGTCCTCCCAATCCTCGCGGTTCAGGTGGAAGGCGGGACCGATGATGTGGCTCGGCGGCTCCTTCCTGATCTGGAGGATGTATTCGCCGAGGTCGGTCTCCACCGGCTCGATGCCGTGCGCCTCCAGGTGGTCGTTGATCCCGAGTTCCTCGGAGATCATGGACTTGCCCTTGGTGACGGTGCGCGCGCCGGCCGCCTTGCAGATGCGCAGCACCGCGGCCCGCGCGTCGTCCGCCGTGTGCGCCCAGTGGACCTGGCCGCCGGCCTTGACCACCTGCGCCTCGTACTCCTCCAGGTAGAAATCCAGGTGGGCGAGGGTGTGGTCCTTGATGCCCTTGCCGATGTCGCGCAGCCGCTCGAACTCCGGCAGGCCGGCTACGGCGGCGGTGCGCTTGCTCAGGAAGCCGCCCTTGGCGCGGGTCAGCGCCTTCTGGAGCCCTGGGTCTTCCAGCGCGTGGCGGGCGTTGTCCTTGAACTGCGGCGAGGTGGCGAGCATGGCGGGTGATCCCTCGGGGGGCGGATGCGCGCATCATGCCACGGCGCGCGGCCGGGCGGAACGGCGCCGCGCCACCCGGTGCTGACATGGCAGCCCGACCGGTCCTATGCTGCCGCACCCGTGCAGGACCGCGCCCGATGAACGAGATCCAGATCCCCCGCCCGAACGACCTCGACGCGTTCTGGATGCCCTATTCCGACAACAAGTACTTCAAGGGCCAGCCCCGCCTGCTGGCCCGCGCCGAGGGCATGTCCTACTTCACCCCCGAGGGGCGCGAGGTGCTGGACGGCACCGCGGGCCTGTGGTGCTGCAACGCCGGGCACGGCCGGCGCGAGATCGTGGAGGCCATCCAGAAGCAGGCCGCCATCCTGGACTTCGCGCCCACCTTCCAGCTCGGCCACCCCATCGCCTTCGAGGCGGCGGCCCGCGTGGCGGACCTGACGCCGAAGGGGCTGGACCGCGTCTTCTTCACCAACAGCGGCAGCGAAAGCGCGGACACCGCGCTGAAGATCGCGCTCGCCTACCAGAAGGCCATCGGCCAGGCGCAGCGCGTGCGCCTCGTGGGGCGGGAGCGCGGGTACCACGGCGTGGGCTTCGGCGGCATGTCGGTGGGCGGCATCGGCACCAACCGCAAGCAGTTCGGCGCCATGCTGCCCTATGTGGACCACCTGCCGCACACCCACCTGCCCGACCGCAACGCATTCACCCGCGGGCAGCCGGCGCACGGCGCCCACCTGGCCGACGAGCTGGAGCGCCTGGTGGCCCTGCATGGCGACACGATCGCCGCGGTGATGGTGGAGCCGCTGGCGGGCTCGACCGGCGTGCTGATCCCGGCCGTGGGCTACCTGGAGCGGCTTCGGGAGCTGTGCACCAAGCACGGCATCCTGCTGATCTTCGACGAGGTGATCACCGGCTTCGGCCGCATCGGCGCGCATTTCGGCGCCGAGCGCCTGGGCGTGGTGCCCGACATCATGACCATGGCCAAGGGCCTGACCAACGCCGCGGTGCCGATGGGCGCGGTGGCCGCGATGGGCTGGGTGTACGACGCCATCGTGGAGGGCACGGCCGCGGGCATCGAGTTCTTCCACGGCTACACCTATTCCGGCCACCCGCTGGCGAGCGCGGCGGCGATCGCGGCGATGGACATCCATGTGCGCGAGGACCTGCCCGGGCAGGCGCGCGCGATGGAGCCCTACTGGGAGGAGGCGGCGCATTCCCTGAAGGGCGCGCCCAACGTGGTGGACATCCGCACCCACGGCCTGATCGCCGGTATCGAGCTGGCGGGGCGCGAGGGCAAGCCGGGCGACCGCGCCATGCGCGTCTTCCGCCGCTGCTTCGACGACGGCGTGCTGGTGCGCGTGACCGGCGACATCGTGGCGCTCAGCCCGCCCTTGATCATCGAGAAGCCCCAGGTGGACCGCCTGCTTGGGACGTTGCAGGACGCGATCCACGCCGAGGCGGCATAAGGCCGCGGGGGCCCGGGGGGCACGCTGCCCCCCGGTTCCTTCTTGGCTACTCCAGCGTGGCGCCGGACTCCTTCACCAGCCGCTCCCACACCGCCAGCTGCGAGTTGAGGTAGGCGCCGAAGGCCGCCGGGCTGTCATCCGCCACCGGCTCGAAGCCCAGCGGCGACAGGCGCTCGCGGAAGTCGGGCGCGCGCACCACCTGCGCCAGCGCCTCGTGCCAGCGTGCGACGGCCGGCGCGGGGGTGCGGGCGGGCAGAACGGTGGCGTACCAGCTCTGCATGTCGATGCCGCTGTTGGGCAGCACCTCGCGCATGCCCGGCACCTCGCGCAGCTCGGGCACGTAGGCGATGCGCTCCGCGCTGCCCACCGCGAGCGGGCGGAAGCGGCCGGAGCGGACATGGGGCATCAGCGCCGGGATCACGTCGAACATCATGTCGATGGTGCCCGACAGCAGGTCGTTGATGGCCGGGCCGCCGCCGCGATAGGGGATGTGGCTGATGTCCATCCCCGCCGCGCGGTTGATGGAGGCGAGCGTGAGGTGCGAGGGTGTGCCGGTGCCCGACGATCCCATGGACAGCCGCCCCGGCTGCGCCTTCGCGGCCGCCACCAGCTCGGCGAAGCTGCGCCAGGGCCGGTCGGCGTTGACCACCAGCAGCACCGTGCCGGTGGAGACGCGGGTGACCGGCGCAAAGTCCCGGATCGGGTCGAAGGGCATGCCGCGCTGGAACAGGAACTTGTTGGCGGCCAGGATGGAGGCGGTGCCGAGCAGGATGGTGTGCCCGTCCGGCTCCGCCTTCGCCACCGCGTCGGCGCCCAGGTTGCCGCCGGCGCCGCCGCGGTTCTCCACCACGATGGACTGGCCGAGGACACCTTGCAGGCGCTCGGCCAGCAGGCGGCCGGTGATGTCCACCGCGCCGCCGGCGGCGAAGGGGACGACGAGGCGGATGCTGCGCGTGGGCGCCCACGCCTGGGCGTGGGCCAGCCCTGGCAGGGCCAGGGCCGGCAGCGCCGCGAGGGCGCGACGGGAGAGGGTCATGGAAGGCTCCTTTGCTGCGCGGATGCGTAGCCGGGGAACCATGTAGGGACAATTACCCGGAATTGCCCACCTGATCCTTGAACGCGCCCGCCGCCTCGGGCGAATGCGTCTTCTTCGTCTTCTTCTCAGCCGCGCGGTCGCTGTGCGGCTTCACCTTGGCCGCGCCCATGTCCGCGTCGGTGGAGCGGGTGTCCATCTCGCCGCCGGTCGTCCTGGCCGACCAGTCCGGCTTGTTCTGCCCGTTGCCCGTCAATGCACCGTCTCCTTCTGCTTGGCGGTCTTCCGGCCCGATCCGCCGGGCTTCTTGCCGCCGCCATCCTGCTTGTTCACCGTGGCCCAGGCGCGGGCCTCGGCCTCATCCGCCGGCACGCCCCGGGCTTCGTAGCCCTCGGCGATGTGCTCGGCCTTGCGCTTCTGCTTGGGGGTGTACTTGGCCTTGGGGTCCTTGGTCGCCATCTTCGGTGGTCCTTTCGCCATGCCAACGCGCCGTCCGTCGGGGGGTTTGGCCTTCGGCGCCGCCGCGCCATATTGCGCCGCGAAGCTTCCCAGGAGTGCCCACCATGTCCGAACCCGTGCCCGTCACCGTGCTGACCGGCTACCTCGGCGCCGGCAAGACCACGCTGCTCAACCGCATCCTCACCGAGAACCACGGCAAGAAGTTCGCCGTCGTCATCAACGAGTTTGGGGAGCTGGGCGTGGACAACGACCTCGTCGTGGATGCCGACGAGGAGGTGTTCGAGATGAACAACGGCTGCATCTGCTGCACCGTGCGCGGCGACCTCATCCGCATCCTCTCCGCCCTCATGAAGCGGCGCGAGAAGTTCGACGGCATCATCGTCGAGACGACGGGCCTGGCCGACCCCGCCCCCGTCGCCCAGACCTTCTTCGTGGACGAGGACGTGAAGAAGGCGACGAAGCTGGACAGCATCGTCACCGTGGTGGACGCCCGCCACCTGGCCGCCCGCCTGGAAGACAGCAAGGAGGCCGAGGAGCAGGTCGCCTTCGCCGACCTGCTGGTGCTCAACAAGATGGACCTGGTGAGCGAGGAGGAGGCCGCCGCCGTCGAGCGCCGCATCCGCGCCATCAACCCCTACGCCCAGATCATCCGCGCCACGAAGTCCGACGTGCCGATCGCCCAGGTGATCGGCCGCGACAGCTTCAACCTGGAGCGCATCCTGGAGCGCGAGCCCGACTTCCTGTCCGGCGAGGACGAGCACGAGCACGACACGGAGGTGAACAGCGTCTCCTTCGAGGTGTCCCGCCCCGTGGACCCCGAGAAGTTCAACCAGTGGATGACGGACCTGCTGGCGGCCAAGGGCCAGGACCTGCTGCGGACCAAGGGCATCCTGGCCTATCCGGGCGAGGACCGGCGCTTCGCCTTCCAGGCCGTGCACATGATCGCGGACGGCGACTACATCGGCCCGTGGAAGGAGGGCGACGCGCGGCGCTCCAAGATCGTCTTCATCGGGCGCGACCTGAACCGCCCCGCGCTGCGCCGCGGCTTCGAGGCGTGCCAGGTGCCCGCATGAGCGCCACCGCGGCCCCGGACTTCCTGGTCGAATCCCGCGGCACCACGGCCGAGCTCGGCGCCTGGGTGATTGGCCTGGCCTTCGGGCGCGGGCCCGGCGGGCTGTTCGCCGGGCTGGGCGACGGCACGGTGCGCCTGGCCGGTCCCGGCGCCGAATGGCGCGCGGTGGAGGCGCACCAGGGCGCCATCCTGTCGTTGTGCGCCGACAGCAGGGACGGCGTGCTGACCGGCGGCGACGACGGGCGGCTGGTGCGCGTCGCCCCCGACGGCACGCCGCAGGAGCTGGCGAAATACGGCTCGAAATGGGTGGAGCACGTCGCCGCCCACGAATCCGGCATCCGCGCCTGCGCCGTCGCCAAGGCCGTGCACGTGCTGGACGCGGCGGGTGCACCGCTGAAGTCGCTGGCGCATCCCTCCACCGTCGGCGGGCTGGCCTTCGACGCCAAGGGCAAGCGCGTCGTCGCCTCGCACTACAACGGCGCCTCCTTGTGGTTCGTGAACGCCAAGGAGGACAAGCCGCGCGTGCTGGAATGGAAGGGCAGCCACCACGCGCTGGCCGTCTCGCCGGATGGCGAGCACGTGGTGACCGCCATGCAGGAGATGTCGCTGCACGGCTGGCGCCTGAAGGACGGCCAGCACATGCGGATGTCCGGCTACCCCGGCAAGACGCACAGCCTGTCCTTCACCGCGAAGGGCAAGTGGCTGGCCACCGCGGGGGCGGAAGCCGTGGTGCTCTGGCCCTTCTTCGGCGGCGGGCCGATGGGCAAGCAGCCGACCGAACTGGCCGGCGGCGACGACGTGCTGTGCACCCGCGTCGCCTGCCACCCGCAGCACGACATGGTGGCCGCCGGCTTCGAGGACGGCCTCGTCCTGCTGGCCGACATCGCCACCGGGCGCGTGCTGCCGATCGCGCCCCCCTCGGGCGGCGGCGTTTCCGCCATGGCGTGGAACCCGGGCGGCACGCTGCTGGCCTGGGGCACCGAAACCGGCCGATGCGGCCTCGTGGACCTGGGAAAGCAATGATCCTCAAGACCCCCCTGATGGCGATGCCCGCGCTGGGCCTCGGCACCTGGCCGATGAAGGGCGCGGAGTGCGAGCGCGCGGTGGAATCCGCGCTGTCGCTCGGCTACCGCCACCTCGACACCGCCGAGATGTACGGCAACGAGGAGGCGGTGGGCGCGGCCCTCGCCCGCTCCGCCCTGCCGCGCGAGGAGGTGTTCCTCACCACCAAGGTCTGGTTCGACAAGCCGGACGAGGCGTCCTTCCACGACGCCGCGCTGCGCTGCCTGGAGCGGCTGCGCCAACCCCATGTGGACCTGCTGCTAGTCCACTGGCCCTCGCCGGGGATGGACCTGCCCGGCATCCTTTCCGCGCTCGCCAAGCTGCACGCTGCGGGGCTGGCGAAGGCGGTCGGCGTGTCGAACTTCCCCCCTGCCCTGCTGCGCCGCGCGCTGGAGCTCGCCATCGCGCCGCTGGCCTGCCTTCAGGTCGAGCACCACGTCATGCTCGACCAGTCGGCGCTGCTGGCCGTCACCGAGCCGGCGGGGATGGTGCTCACCTCCTACACCCCGCTCGGCAAGGGGGACGTGACGGAGCACCCGGTCATCCAGGCCATCGCCCGGCGGCACGGCGCGACGGGGGCGCAGGTGGCGCTGGCCGCCATCCTGGCCCGCGGGCGCGTCGCCGCCATCCCCAAGGCCGCGGGGCCCGAGCGCCAGCGCGAGAACCTGGGCGCGCTGTCCCTGCGCCTGTCCCCGCAGGACCTGGAGGAGCTGCGCGCCCTGCCCGGCGACCGGCGCTTCGTGAACCCGGACTTCGCCCCCGACTGGGCCGCCTGAAACGAAACCATCCCCCGCGTGTTCGGCCGGGACGCAGACTGGAAAGGACCAACCCATGCCGGCGACCGACGAGGATGGCGAGGTGGATCTGGGCGTCAGCCTGGACGTCGTGGCGACCATCGTGGACCTGGCGAATGCCGTGCAGTCGCCCGAGGAAGGCTCCATGGGCGACGGCGACGAGGATGAGGAGCGCGACGACGAGGAGGAGGATGCCGACCTCGTCGAGGAGGACGCGACGCTCGACATGCTCACCGACTTCATAGACGAGCTGAACGAGGACCAGCAGGCCGCGCTTATCGCGCTGGCCTGGATCGGCCGCGGCGACTACGAGGCCGAGGGCTGGGACGAGGCGCTGAAGCTCGCCTACGAGCGCAACGTGAAGGGCACGGCGGCCGAGTACCTGGTGGACATGCAGGGGCTGGGCGACCTGCTCTCGGAGGGCGTCGCCGCCTTCGGGCTGTCCGTCGAGGACGTGGAGCGGTAGCGGCGCCGTCGAGCGGGCGCTACCGCGGGAACATCGCGCGCTCCACCAGCGCGCAGATCGCGTGGCCCAGCACCTCGTGCCCTTCCTGGATCGCGGGGGTGGAGGCGCTGGGCACCTGCACCAGCACGTCGCTGGCCGCGGCCAGCGCTGCCGAGCCCGGCCCGGTGCCGGTGAAGCCCACCGTCGCCATGCCCAGCCCCCGCGCCGCTGCCATCGCCGCCAGCACGTTGGGCGAGCGCCCGGAGGTGGACAGGCCGAACAGCACGTCGCCGCGTCGTCCCAGCGCCTCCACCTGGCGGGCGAAGACGCGGTCGTAGCCGTAGTCGTTGCCGATGCCGGTCAGCGCGGATGAATCCACCGTGAGCGCCAGCGCCGCCAGTCCCGGGCGGTCGTAATGGAAGCGGCTGACCAGCTCGGCCGCCCAGTGCTGCGCGTCGGCCGCGCTGCCGCCATTGCCGCAGAGCAGCAGCTTGCCGCCCGCCCGCAGCGCCGCCACCACCAGCCGGGCCGCCTCCGCGG
>JALHNW010000064.1 GCA_022843345.1 Rubritepida sp.
GGCCGATCGCCGCCGACATCGTGCGCGCGGTGCGCGGCCACGCCGCCAACCCCGGGCTGATGACCGCCGACGACCTGGCGGGCTACGAGGCGCGCCAGGTGGCGCCGCTCTGCCTGCCCTACCGCGCCTTCTCGGTCTGCGCGGTGCCGCCGCCCTCGGGCGGAGCGGTGGTCCTGCAGATCCTCCAGGTGCTGCGCCACGCCGAGATGGGCGGGCTGGACCCCGGCGGCGCGGACGCCGCCATGCTGCTGGGCGAGGCCGGCCGGCTGGCCTTCGCCGACCGCAACCTGTTCATGGCCGACCCCGCCTTCGCGCCCGTGCCGGTGGCCGGCCTGCTGGACCCCGCCTACGTGGCGCTGCGCGCGCAGGCGCTGTCGGCCGACCTGGCGATGGCCACCGTGCGCCCCGGCAACCCGCGGCGCGACGGGCCGCCCCTGGCGTCCCAGCCGCCGCAGCCGGAGGGCGGCACCAGCCACGTCTCCATCCTCGACGCCGAGGGCAACGCCCTGTCCATGACCACCACGGTGGAAAGCGTGTTTGGCGCGCGGATGGTGGTGCGCGGCTTCGTGCTGAACAACCAGCTCACCGACTTCTCCTTCCGGCCGGAGGTCGAGGGGCGGGCGGTGGCGAACCGGGTGGAGGGGGGCAAGCGGCCGCGCTCCTCCATGTCGCCGCTGCTGGTGTTCCGCGAGGGGCGGCTGGAGGCGGCGCTGGGCTCGCCCGGGGGTGCGCGGATCATCGGCTACGTCGCGCAGGCCGCGGTGGCGCTGCTGGACTGGAACATGGACGCGCAGGCGGCCGCCGCCCTGCCCCATGTCGGCCCGCTGAACGCGCAGGTGGAGGTGGAGCAGGGCACGGCCGCGGCCGGGCTGGTGCCGGCGCTGGTGGCGCGCGGCCTGCCGGTGGAGGCGCGGGAGATGAATTCGGGGCTGAACATCATCCGCATGCAGCGCGGGCGGGTGACGGCGGGGACGGACCCGCGGCGGGATGGTGCGGCGCTGGTGGAGTGAGCCCCACCCCACTTTTCCGCCGCCGCTGCGCTGCGGCGGAAAAGCGGTGCGGGGACCCCGATGGGCAGGTGTGCCGGTCGGCGCCTGATTCGCCCGATCCTGGAGGCGGCCATGGAGCTTCGCCCGTGCCGGGCCGCGACGGTCCTGCCCGTCCCTCTCCGCGCCAGGGCAAAGCCCCGGCGCGACCGGAGGGCGTATCGGGGCGAGAGGATTCGAACCTCCGGCCTCCTGCTCCCAAAGCAGGCGCACTACCAGGCTGTGCTACGCCCCGTTGCCGTGCGCCTCAATAGGCGCACGGCCGGAACGCGGCAAGCTCAGTAGCGGTAGGCCTCGGCCTTGAACGGACCGGAGGGCGTGACGCCGATGTAGCTCGCCTGGTCGGGCCGCAGCGTCGTCAGCTTCGCGCCCACCTTGTCGAGGTGCAGGCGGGCCACCTTCTCGTCCAGGTGCTTGGGCAGCACGTAGACCTTGTTCTCGTACTTCGCGCCGTCGGTCCACAGCTCGATCTGCGCCAGCGTCTGGTTGGTGAAGGACGCGGACATGACGAAGGAGGGGTGGCCCGTGGCGTTGCCCAGGTTCACCAGCCGGCCCTCGCTGAGCAGGATGATGCGCTTGCCGTCGGGGAACTCGATCTCGTCCACCTGCGGCTTCACGTTGTCCCACTTGTGGTTGCGAAGTGCGGCGACCTGGATCTCGCTGTCGAAGTGGCCGATGTTGCAGACGATGGCGCGGTGCTTCATCGCGCGCATGTGGTCGGCGGTGATCACGTCCACGTTGCCGGTGGCGGTGACGAAGATGTCGGCGCGCGGGGCGGCGTCCTCCATCGTCACGACCTCGTAGCCCTCCATCGCGGCCTGCAGCGCGCAGATGGGGTCCACTTCGCTCACCATCACGCGGCAGCCGGCGTTGCGCAGGCTGGCGGCGCTGCCCTTGCCCACGTCGCCGAAGCCCGCGACCATGGCGATCTTGCCGGCCATCATCACGTCCGTGCCGCGGCGGATGGCGTCCACCAGGCTTTCGCGGCAGCCATACAGGTTGTCGAACTTCGACTTGGTGACGCTGTCGTTCACGTTGATCGCGGGGAAGAGCAGCTTGCCCTCCTTCGCCATCGAGTACAGGCGGTGCACGCCGGTCGTCGTCTCCTCGGAGACGCCCTTGATGCTGGCGGCGAGCTTGGCGAACCAGCCCGGCTTCTCGCTGAGGCACTTCTTGATGAGGGCGAAGAAGACCGTCTCCTCCTCGTTCGTGGCCTTGTCCAGGAAGGCCACGTCGCCCTTCTCGGCGCGCAGGCCGTAATGGACCAGCAGCGTCATGTCGCCGCCATCGTCCAGCAGCATGTTCGGCTCGCCGCCATCGCCCCACTCGAGCGTCTTGCGGACGTAGTCCCAGTATTCCTCCAGCGTCTCGCCCTTCCTGGCGAAGACCGGCACGCCGGCGGCGGCGATGGCGGCGGCCGCGTGGTCCTGCGTCGAGAAGATGTTGCACGACGACCAGCGCACGTCCGCGCCCAGCGCCGTCAGCGTCTCGATCAGCACGGCGGTCTGGATGGTCATGTGCAGGCAGCCGGCGACGCGCGCGCCCTTCAGCGGCTGGCGGGCGCCGTACTCGGCGCGGGTGGCCATCAGGCCGGGCATCTCGTCCTCGGCCATGTTGATCTCCTTGCGGCCCCAATCGGCCAGGGAGAGGTCACTCACGACGTATTCGGCGGCCACCGGCATGGAAATCCTCGTCAATCTGGGTTCGGCCGCGGCCTTACCAGAGGCGGGGCCGCATGGCCAGAGGCATAAACATGTCTTTATGTGGTGCCCGTCACCCGATCTCGCGCAGCAGCGCGGCCAGCCCGCTGCGCGACTGCGCAAGGATGCGCGGCACCACCGCGGCCGGCCCCTCCGGCTGGGCGGGGTCCATGGCGACGCGCGCCTCGCGCTCCAGCCCCGAAAGCCCCACGGCGGAGGCCGCGCCGGCCAGGCTGTGGGCGGCGTGCAGGTAGGCCTCGCGCTGGCCCGCCTGGGCGGCGGCCACCAACTCCTGCACCAGCCGCGCCACGTCGGCCTGGAAGGTGCGCAGGATGTCGCGCAGCGCCTCGGCCGGCAGCTCCTCCCGCAGCTGGGCGATCACGGCGGGGTCGAAGCTGTCCATGCCGGCCATGTTGACGCAGCCGCCGCGGCGGCGCTACCTCTGCCCCGCCCCTCGCGATTTGTCCGGCCAGCTTGCGGCGAGGTTCCGAACCGGCGGTCCAGGGCAGCCTGGAAAACAAGCGCGCTAAACGGCCCACCGTTCCACGGTGCCGGACGCCTGTTTCGCGTTTGAGGTGTGCCCATGCCCCGCAACTTCCGCCCCGCCACGCAGCTCGTCCGCGGCGGGCTGAACCGCACCCACCACGGCGAGACGGCGGAGGCGCTCTTCCTCACCTCCGGCTTCGTCTACGACGATGCCGAGCAGGCGGAGGCGACGTTCAAGAACGAGGTCCAGCATTACCAGTATTCCCGCTTCGGCAACCCCACGGTGGCGATGCTGGAAGACCGCCTGGCCCTGCTGGAGGGCGCCGAGGCCTGCAAGGTCACCGCCACCGGCATGGCCGCGGTCCACGCCGCGCTGCTGTGCCACCTGAAGACGGGCGACCGGCTGGTGGCGAGCCGGGCGCTGTTCGGCTCCTGCCACTGGATCGTCTCCACCCTGCTGCCGCGCTACGGCATCGAGGGCGTGTTCGTGGACGGCGCGGACCTGGACCAGTGGCGCGAGGCGCTGTCCCGGCCCACCGCGATGGTGCTGCTGGAAAGCCCGTCCAACCCCATGCTGGACATGGTGGACATCGCCGCCGTCTCGACGCTGGCGCACGCCGCCGGCGCGCTGGTGGTGGTGGACAACGTCTTCGCCACGCCCCTGCTGCAGAAGCCCTTCGCGCTGGGCGCGGACGTGGTGGTGTATTCCTGCACGAAGCACATGGACGGCCAGGGCCGCGTGCTGGGCGGCGCCGTGCTGGGCCGCCGCAAGTGGGTGGACGAGACCCTGCTGCCCTTCATCCGCAACACCGGCCCCTCGCTGAGCCCCTTCAACGCCTGGGTGATCCTCAAGGGGCTGGAGACGCTGAAGCTCCGTGTGGACCAGATGTGCCGCAACGCCGCCGCCGTGGCCGACTTCCTGGCCGAGCGCGCGGAGGTGGCGCGCGTCCTCTACCCCTTCCGCGCCGACCACCCGCAGCACCGGCTGGCCACCGCGCAGATGAGCGCGGGCGGCACGCTGGTGACCTTCGACGTGAAGGGCGGCCCCGCGGGGGACCCGCGATCGCAAAAGGATGCGTGCTTCCGCTTCATGAACGCGCTGGAGCTGGTGGACGTGTCCAACAACTTGGGCGATTCCAAGTCGCTCGCCACCCACCCGGCCACCACCACCCACATGCGCGTGGGGCCGGAGGAGCGGGCGCGGCTGGGCATCGGCGACGGCACGGTGCGCCTGTCGGTCGGGCTGGAGGATGTGGCGGACCTGATCGAGGACCTGGCCATCGCGCTGGACGCGGTGGGTGCCGCGGAGGCTCGCGCCGCCGAATGAACCTGCGCTAGCGTGGCGGCCATGACGCCCTCCCCATCCCCGGCGCCGCGGCGATGAGCGGCGCCTACGAGGCCACCACCCGCGGCATCCGCGTGCGGGTGCAGACCGTGTTCCTGGAGGACCAGTCGGACCCCGATGCCGGGAGCTGGGCCTGGGCCTACCGCGTCGAGATCGCCAACCTGTCCGGCGTGACCGTGCAGCTGCTGAAGCGCACCTGGCTGATCACCGACGCGCGCGGCCAGACCCAGCGCGTGCACGGCGAGGGCGTGGTGGGCGAGCAGCCGGTGCTGGAGCCGGGCGAGAGCTTCGCCTACACCTCCGGCACGCCGCTCGCCACGCCCTCGGGCTTCATGCGCGGCGCCTACCACATGATCGCCACGGCGACGGGCGAGGCGTTCGACGCGCTGATCCCCCCCTTCTCGCTGGACAGCCCGCAGGTGCCCCGCGCGCTGAATTGAAGCGCGCCCCGGGCTGGGCCATGCTGGGCGCAACGAAATCCCGGAGGACGCCCACGATGACCCTGCCCCGCCGCGCGCTGCTCGCGCTCCCGCTCGCCACGCCCGCGCTGGCCCAGGCCGAGTGGCGGCCGGCGCAGGGGATGCGCATCGTCGTCCCCGCCGCACCCGGCGGCACCACGGACATCATGGCGCGCCTGCTGGCCGCGCACATGAACGCGCGCTGGGGCGTGAACGCGGTGGCGGAGAACCGCTCGGGCGGCGGCGGCACCATCGGCAGCATGGAGGTGGTGCGCGCCGCGCCCGACGGGCACACGCTGCTGAGCGGCAACATCGGCCCGCAGGCCATCGGCTACTCGTTGTTCCGCAACCTCCAGTACCGGCCCGAAAGCCTGCTGCCGGTGGGCAACATGATCCGCGGGCCGAACGTGCTGGTGGTCCACCCCTCCGTCCCCGCGCGCACGGTGCCCGAGTTCGTGGCGCACCTGCGCGCCAACCCCAACCGCCTGTCCTACGGCTCGCCCGGGGTGGGGCAGTCGCCGCACCTCTCGGGCGTGTGGTTCCACCAGCTGACGGGCACGGAGGGCACGCACGTCCCCTTCCGCGGCGCGGGGCCGGCGGCGATCGAGCTCGTGGCCGGCAACATCCAGTACATGTTCGACAACCTGACGACGGGCATCGAGCAGGTGCGGGCGGGCCGCGTGCGCGCGCTCGGCGTCACCAGCGCCGAGCGCAACCCGCAGCTGCCCGACATCCCCGCCATCCGCGAGACGATGCCCGAGCTCGCGCCCTACGAGGTGAACACCTGGTTCGGCATGTTCGCCCCCGCGGGCACCCCCGCGCCGGCCGTGCGCGCCATCAACGCGGAGATCAACGCGCTGCTGGCCCTGCCCGAGACGCGGGCGCGCTTCGCGCAGATGGGCGGCGTGCCGATGCCCGGCAGCCCGGACGACTTCGCCGCCTTCGTGCGCGCGGAGATCGAGAAATGGGCCGCCGTCATCCGCCGCGAAGGGCTCCAGATGGACGCGACGTGACGCGCGCGGCGTGATCCCCGGCTGGATCCTGGCGACCTGCTCCGCCGCCCTGTTCCAGACCTGGCGCACCGCGCTCCAGCAGCGGTTGCGCGGCCAGCTCTCGCTGAACGCGGCCGCCGTGGTGCGCTACCTCTACGGCGTGCCGGTGGGGGTGGCGATCACGGGCGGCTACTGGCTGGCGTTCGGCGGGTGGTTCGGAGCGCTGACGCCCTGGTATCTGCTGCTGGTGACGCTGTGCGGCATCGCGCAGATCTTCGGCACGTTGCTGCTCATCGCCTCCTTCGCTTCGCGCGGCTTCGCCGTGGGCACGGCGTATTCCAAGACAGAGGCGCTCCAGGCCAGCCTCATCACCGTGCTGCTGCTGGGCGAGGCGCTGTCGCCGCTCGCCTGGAAGGGCATCCTGATCAGCGCGGCCGGCGTGCTCTACCTGTCGTTCGCCGGGCGCGGGCTGGCCTGGCGCGACCTGCTGCGCGCCACCGTGCAGCCGGCCGCGCTCTGCGGCATCGGCGCGGGCTTCTGCTTCGCCATGGCGGCGATCTGCGGCCGCGCGGCCAACGGGGCGCTGGAGGGGCCGGACCCGGTGCTGAAGGCGCTGTTCACCGTGGTGCTGATGAACGTGATCCAGACGGTGCTGCAAGGCGGCTGGCTGGTGCTGCGCGAGCCAGCGTCGGTCGGGCGCGTCTTCGCCACCTGGCGGTCATCGGCCCAGGTGGGCGCGCTGTCGGCCTGCGGCTCGGCCTGCTGGTTCATCGGCTTCGCGCTGGCGCCCGTGGCGCTGGTGCGCGCGCTGGGGCAGGTGGAGATCCTGTTCACGCTGGGCTTCAGCCGCTTCTTCCTGGGCGAGCGGCTGATGGGGCGCGACGTGGTGGGCGCGCTGCTTGTGGCGGGCGGCGTGGTGCTGGTGCTGCTGGGCGCCCGCTGAGCGGCCGATTCACGCCTCCGGCGATCGGGCGCTACCTGAACAGCGCCTGCACCGCCTGGGGGTCCACCTCCTCAAGCGTGCGCGGCGACCAGTGCGGCGCGCCGTCCTTGTCCACCAGCACGGAGCGCACGCCCTCGCGGAAATCGGGGTGGTCGTGCACCACGCCCTCCGTCAGGTGCAGCTCCTCGTCCAGCGCGCCGCGCAGGTCGAGCAACGCGGCGCGGCGCAGCAGCTCCAGCGAGACGCAGAGCGAGGTGGGCGACATGCGCCGCAGGATCGCCACCTGCGCCATCGCCCATTCGCTGCCGTCCGCTTCCAGCGCGTGCACGATGCCCAGCACGGTGGGCTGGGAGAAGCAGCGGTCTATCGCGCCGCGATGGGCGGCGAAGCTGGGTTCCGGCAGGGGGGCCGTGAAGCGCTCCACCACCGCGGCGTCGCCCGTCTCCACCAGGGCGGCGCGCAGGGCGGGCAGGCTTTCGCGCAGGACGTAGTGGGTGGCGAAGCCGCAATGCACGTTGTCCGCGCCGGTCATCCGCGCGCCCGTCAGCGCCAGCCAGGCGCCCAGCGCGCCGGGCAGGCGCGGCAGGACATGCGAGGTGCCGACGTCGGGGAACAGGGCGATGGCCGTCTCGGGCATCGCCAGCAGCGCATGCTCGGTCACCACGCGCGGGCCGTTATGGATGGCCAGCCCGATGCCGCCGCCCATGCAGACGCCGTCAATCAGCGACACCCAGGGCTTGGGGAAGCGGGCGATGCCCTCGTTCACCGCGTATTCCTCGGTGAAGAAGGCGCGCACGGGGGCGCGGTCGCCATCCACCGCGGCCTGGCGCACGGCGCGCACGTCGCCGCCGGCGCAGAAGGCGCGGCCGCCCGCACCCTCCAGCACCACCAGCGCCACGGAGGGGTCGTCGCGCCACGCATCCAGCGCCGCCTGGAAGGCGCGGATCATGCCCTGGTCCAGCGCGTTCAGCGCCTTGGGGCGGTTCATCAGCAGGGTGCCGGCGCGGCCTTCGCGGGCCATGACCAGGGTGGGTTCTGACATGGAAAACGTTTCCTTCGTGCCCGGTCGTGTTTAACGGGCTTGCGTTAGGGGGCAAGCATCGCACCTGATGGCATGCCTACGGAGGAACCAGCCATGTCGTTCATCTCGCGCCGCGCCGCCCTGCTGGCCGCGCCCGCCCTGTTGCTGTCGGCCCGCGCC
>JALHNW010000065.1 GCA_022843345.1 Rubritepida sp.
CGAGCAGGCGGTCGCCGCCGCCCGCGCCGCCCTGCCCGGCGCGCCGCTGGACCTGCTGGCGCAGCCCGTCGCCGGCCGGCGCAAGGCGCTCCTGGTGGCGGACATGGACAGCACGATCGTCACCACGGAAACGCTGGACGAGATGGCCGCCGCCGCCGGGCTGAAGGCGGTGATCGCCGCCATCACCGCCCGCGCCATGAATGGCGAGCTGGACTTCAAGGCGGCCCTGCGCGAGCGCGTGGCGATGCTGGCGGGCCTGCCCGAAGCGGCGCTGGAAGACACCTGGCGCGACACCGCGCTGATGCCGGGCGCGGAAGCGCTGGTGGCGACGATGCGCGCGCACGGCGCCCATTGCGCCCTGGTCTCGGGCGGCTTCACCTTCTTCACCGGGCGGGTGGCGGCGCGCGTGGGGTTCCATGAGCACCATTCCAATACGCTGCTGCTGGAAGCGGGCAAGCTGACCGGCGCGGTGGCGGAGCCGATCATGGACAAGGATTCCAAGCTGGCGACGCTCAAGCGCCTGGCCGCCGAGCGCGGCCTGCCGCTGGCGGCGTGCTGCGCGGTGGGCGACGGGGCGAACGACCTGCCGATGCTGCAGGCCGCCGGCCTGGGCGTCGCCTTCCGCGCCAAGCCCGCCGTGCGCGCGGCCGCGCGGCACGTGGTGACGGTGGGCGACCTGTCGGCGCTGCTCTTCGCGCAGGGCTACAAGCGCGAGGAGTTCAGCGGGGGCGGGTAAGCTCCGGCAGCGCCAGCCGGCGCACCGCCTCCTCGCCCGCCGCTTCCACGCGCGCCGCACCCATCGCGGCCAGCGGATCGGGGGCGTTGCGCCAGTCCTTGTAGTCGTCGCGCCAGTCCCAGCCGGCGCCCTCGGCCAGCAGGTGGACCCAGTTCAGCACGCGGATGCCGTGGTCGCGCTCCAGCGCCACCAGCTCGCGGTGGCAGGAGTGGAAGATGGTCACGATGGTGTCCGCGCCCGCCTCGCGCGCGGCCGCCAGCAGGCGCGCCTTGTGCGCGTCCAGCGCGCCAGGCACGCCGGCCAGGCCGAAGCACATGTAGGAGGGGCCGCGATACCCCTGTTCCAGCACCTCCACGCCGGGGATCATCCGCAGCAGGGCGGGGATCAGGCGGTTCACCTCGGCGCGGTCGTTGAAGCCCACATGGGCGTCCAGCAGCACGCGCGCTTCCACGCGGCGCGTCAGCAGCGGGCGCAGCGCCTCGCGCCCCTCGTGCAGCGCCTCGCACAGGTGGGCGTGGGTGAAGGCGGCGCCGCTGACCGGCGCCATGAAATCCTCCAGGTTCATGTGGCAGGAGGGGCACCAGGTCACCACCTTCCCAGCCCCGCGCGCGGCGAAGGCATCCATGGTGCGCCCGGCCATCGCCTCGCTGATGCGCGGCTCGCTTTCCTTGGGGCTGCCGCAGCAGGCGCCGGGGCCGCCCACCGGCTCGGCCTGCGTGCCCACGCAGCGCAGCAGCCGCTCGGACAGGCGGATGATCTCCGCGTGGCGCGTCATGTTGCAGCCGTACCAGAACAGGGTGGGAGAGGGTCCGGCGATGCCGGCGGCGGAGGATGCGTGAGGGATTTCTCGTCCCTGCAAGGCGCCGGGCGCCGCCGATGCTCCTTGCATCGGCAAGCCTGACAACGCGCTGGCGCGCCTTCGGCGCGACGCAGGGTCGGAAAAGACCCGCGCAGCCGACCCGCCCGGCATGTCCGGACCGTCTTCTAAAGCCATCGCGCCTGCTCCTCCTCGCTCATCGCCAGCCGGGCGAAGACCTTGGCGCGGGCCATGGCGTCGCGCGCGTCGCGCTTCGGCAGGGCGCCGGTCTCGCTGGCCCGCCACTTCGCCAGGCGCAGCATCCGCATCGGGTCCACGCCAGCCGGGCAGGCCTCGTTGCAGGTGCCGCTGCGGGTGCAGGCGGCGGTCCAGGCGCGGCTGGCCTCGTCGCCGGCGCCGCCACCCAGCAGGTCCAGCACGCCCACCACCGCACCCACGGGGTCGGCGTCCTTCGCCGCGCTGAAGGGCACCATCGGGCAGGCCTCGAAGCAGGCGCCGCAGCGGATGCAGGACGCCTCCATCCGCGCCGTCTCCGCCTCGCGCAGCGCCGAAAGGCTCACCAGCCGTTGATCCTGTCCCATGTGGCGACCACCTCGCGCGATCCGTCCACGACATGGTAGCGCCCGAAGGCCGCCGCCGTCAGGCAGGAATGGTTGGGGGCGACGCGCAGCTTCGCGCCCACCGGCAGGTCGGGCATGGGCCGCGCCACGCCGTGCTCCTGGTAGGCGCGCTCCAGCACCGCGTGGCCGAAGCTGCGCCGCCCGTCGAGGTCCAGCACCAGGCCGAAGCCGTCGTCGCGCGGGGTGGCGGCGGTGGAGCGGTCCTTGCTCATCGCCAGCGCGCCGGCGTCCAGCAGCAGCACGCCCTGCGCGGGCTTGCGGCCGATGACGCTGGCGAGCACGGAGACGGCGATCTCGCCCTCCGGGTGGGTGCCCAGCTGCTCCTGGAACAGGTCGCCGAACATGTACACGCCGGCGCGCACCTCGGTGATGCCTTCCAGCGTCTCGGCGTGCAGCGCGGTGGGGGAGGAGCCCATGGACACGATGCCCGGCGCCAGCCCGGCCGCGCGCAGGGCGTCGGCGGCGGCGACGACGGCGGCGCGCTCCGTCTCGGCGATGGCAGCCATCTGATCCAGGCTGCGCCCGGCATAGGAATGGCCGGCATGGGTGAAGATGCCGGCGAAGCGCAGCCCCAGCGCGCGGGCCACCGCCAGCGTTTCCGCCGGGTCCACGCCGCCGCGATGCTCGCCGCAATCCACCTCCACCAGCGCGTCCACCCGGCCATCGGCGGCGATGGCGCGCGCGGCCTCGGCGTCGTCGGTGATGACCTTGACGCGCGCGCCCTGCGCGTTCAGCGCCGCCACCGCGTCCAGCTTCGCGGGCGTGATGCCGACGCCGTAGATCTGGTCCGGCCAGCCATCGGCCAGGAAGCGCGCCTCGGCGAGCGTGGAGACGGTGATGGGGCCGCCACCGGGCGCGGCGAGTTCCGCCACCTCGCGGCACTTCGCGGTCTTGAGGTGCGGGCGCAGCGCCACGCCTGGATGGCGCGCGATGGCTGCCCGCATCATGGCGAGGTTCCGTCGCAGCACGCCGAGGTCCAGCACCAGGGCCGGCGTGGGCAGGTCGTCGAGCGTCACAGCGGCACCCCCAGCAGCTCGGCGTAGCGCGGCGTGGATTTCAGGCCGGTGCCGGTGAGCACGACCACCGTCGCCTCGCGCGAGACGATGCGGCCGGCGTCGAGCAGCTTGATGAAGGCCGCCGCCGCCTGGGCGCAGGTCGGCTCCACATAGACGCCGCGGCGGGCCAACGAGAGCGCGGCGGCGGCGATCTCCGCCTCCTCCAGCAGCACGGCGCCGCCTTCGGATTCGCGCAGCGCCTGCACGCATTCCGGCAGGCGGATCGGCTGGGCGATGGCGGTGCCCTCGGCGATGGTGGGGCGCGCCTCCTGGGGGGGCAGGCCCAGGGCTGCGCGGGCGATCGGGCCGCAATTGGCCGGCTGCGCGGCCCAGAGCCGCGGCAGGCGCGCGATCTGCCCGGCGCGCAGCAGCTCGGAGAAGCCGATGTGCAGCCCCAGCACGTTGGAGCCGGCGCCGCAGGGGACCATCACGTTGTCCGGCGCACGGAAGCCCAGGTCCTCCCACAGCTCGTAGGCCAGGGTCTTGGTGCCGTGCAGGAAGAAGGGGTGCCAGTTGTGGCTGGCGTAGAAGATGTCGGCGGCCTTGGCTTCCGCCGCCTCCGCGCAGTCCTGGCGCGTGCCGGGCACCAGGGTGATGTCCGCCCCCGCCGCGCGGGCCTGCACCGTCTTGGCCGGGCTGGTGCTGGCGGGGACGTAGATGGTGGCGTCCATCCCGCCCGCCGCCGCGTAGGCCGACACCGCCGCGCCGCCATTGCCGGATGAATCCTCCAGCACCGCCTGCACCCCCTGCTCGCGCAGCAGGGACAGCATCACGGAGGCGCCGCGGTCCTTAAAGGAGCCGGTGGGCATGAACCACTCGCATTTCAGCAGCGCCGTGCCCTCGCCGATGCGCGCCTCGACCAGCGGCGTGCAGCCCTCGCCCATGCTGACCGGCGCGGCGGGCAGGAAGGGCAGCGAGGCGGCGTAGCGCCAGATCGAGCGGATGGGCGCGATGTCGTCGCGGCCCATTCCGGGCAGGGGCGTCAGCAGCAGCGGCGCCTTGCCCTCGCCGCACCAGCGCGGCTGGTCGAGCGGGTATTGGCGGCCGGTGCGCGGGTCGAGGTAGGCGGTCATGTCGCCTGCGAGGGTTGCCCTTCCCGCCGCTTCGGGCAAGCCTGCGGCGATGGGAAACGACCTCGCGGCCTTCGCCGCCGAACTGGTGCGGATGGACAGCCGCTCCGCCGTCTCCAACCTTCCGGTGGCGCAGCGCATCGAGGCGGAGCTGGCGGGCTTCGAGGTCGAGCGCCTGGACTACGCGGACGCCGCGGGCGTGGCCAAGCGCGTCCTCGTCGCCCATCGCGGCGCCCCGGGCGGCCTGGCGCTGTCGGCGCACATGGACACGGTGCCCGAGACGGGCTGGACGGACGACCCCTGGGGCGGCGCGATCCGCGACGGCGTGCTGCACGGGCTGGGCAGCGCCGACATGAAGGGGCCGCTGGCCGCCATCATCCGGGCCGCGCAGGCGGCACCCCGCGCCACTCTGCTGCTGACCACCGACGAGGAGACGACGAAGGCCGGCGCGCGGGAGATCGTCGCGCGCTCGGCCCTGGCGCGGGAGGCGGCGCCGCGCGGCATCATCGTGGCGGAGCCCACGGGGTTGCGGCCGGTGCGCGGGCATCGCTCGCACATCTCCTTCACCGCCACGGCGCGGGGCGTGCAGGCGCATTCCTCCACCGGGCTGGGCACCAACGCCAACTGGGCGTTGATCCCCTTCCTGGCCGAATTGCGCGCGGTGCACGCGACCCTGCGCGAAGACCCCGCCTGGCAGGACGAGGGGTACGACCCGCCCTTCTCCGACTTCAACCTGGTGCTGGACAACCACGGCGCGGCCATCAACGTCACCGTGCCGGTGGCGACCGCGCGGGTGAAGTTCCGCTACTCGCGCCGCATGAACCCCGCGCCGCTGCTGGCACGCCTGGAGCGCGCGGCGCGCGAGGCCGGCGTGGAGCTGGCCATCGCCCGCGAGGGGTTGCCGCCGGAGCTGGATGCGGGCCACCCGCTGGTCCGCCATTGCGTGCGCACCACCGGGCTGGCCGCCGCCACCGTGCCCTTCGGCACCGACGCCTCCATCCTGCAGGACGTCGCGCCCTGCGTGATCCTCGGCCCCGGCTCCATCGCCGTGGCGCACACGCCACACGAGCGCGTGGCGGTGGCCGGGCTGGAAGCGGCGCGCGACCTGTACCTCCGCCTGCTCAACGACGAACCGGAAGCGCCGTGACCATGGATTTCTCTTCGCTCGACCCGCTGATCCGCCCGCGCTCGCTCGCCATCATCGGCGCGTCCGACGACCCCACGCGCATCGGCGGGCGGCCCATCGCCTACATGAAGACGCGCGGCTTCGCGGGCGAGCTGTGGCCGGTGAACCCCAAGCGGGCGGAGGTGCAGGGGCTGCGCTGCTTCGCCGACGTGGCCTCCCTGCCCGGCGTGCCCGATGTCGGGCTGATCGCCGTGCCGGGCGCGGCGGCGCTGGAGGCGGTGGAGGCGCTGGGCGCGAAGGGCTGCAAGGCCGCCATCATGTTCACCGCCGGCTTCGCCGAGGTGGGCGCGGAAGGTGCCGCCATGCAGGACCGGCTGGTGGAGGCAGCGACGCGCCACGGCATGCGGCTGCTGGGGCCGAACTGCCTGGGCCTGTTCAACGACGCCATCGGCTTCTACCCCATCTTCTCGTCGAGCTTCGAGCAGGGCTGGCCGGTGCACAACGGGCGCATCGGCATCGCCTCGCAGAGCGGCGCCTACGGCACGCACCTGTATTCGCTGGCGCGCAACCGCGAGATCGGCACGCCGGTCTGCGTCACCACCGGCAACGAGGCGGAGGTGGCGCTGGGCGACGTGCTGGGCTGGATGGCGCAGGCCGACGAGGTGGACGTGATCTGCGCCTATGCCGAGGGCATCCGGGAATCGGAGAAGTTCCTGGCCGCGCTGGAGCTGGCGCGCCGCAACCGCAAGCCGGTGGTGATGATGAAGGTCGGCCGCTCCGAGCTCGGCGCGCATGCCGCGCAGTCGCACACCGCCTCCATCGCCGGCAACGACGCGGTGACGGACGCGGTGCTGGCCGAGTTCGGCGTGGTGCGCGCGCGCAACACGGAGGAGCTGCTGGACATCGCCTACGCCGCCACGCACCGCATCTACCCCGCCGCCAACACGCTGGGCGTGGTGACGGTGAGCGGCGGGGCGGGCGTGCTGATCTCCGACGTCGCCGACACGCTGGGCTTCGCGCTGCCGCCGATGCCCGAGGCGGCGCAGGAGCGGCTGCGCGGCTTCGTGCCCTTCTGCGCGCCGCGCAACCCGGTGGACTGCACCGCCCAGGCCTTCAACCAGATCGAGCTGGTGGGCGAGTTCGCGCGCGCCATGGCCGGCGATGGCGGCTACGCCTCCTGCCTCGGTTTCGTCACCCAGGTTGGCGGCTCGCCCACCGTGGGGCCGAAGGTGCGCGCGCAGATGGCGAAGGTGGCGAAGGAGTTCCCGGACCGGCTGTGGGCCGTGTCCATCATCGCCCCGCCCGAGGTGCAGCGCGAATGGGAGGCGGACGGCTTCCTGGTCTTCGAGGACCCGACGCGCGCCGTGGTGGCGCTGCACGCGCAAGGGCGCTTCGGCGAGGCCTTTTCCCGGGTGGCGTCGCCCCCGGTGTCGGCGCCGCAGGTCACGCTGCCGGCCACCACGCCCAGCGAGGCGGAGGCCAAGCGCATCCTGGCCGAGGCGGGCATTCCCGCGGTGCCCGAGGAGGCCTGCGCCGATGCGGAGGCCGCCGTGGCCGTGGCCCGGCGCATCGGCTTCCCCGTGGTGATGAAGATCCTGTCACCCGACATCCTGCACAAGAGCGAGATCGGCGGCGTGCTGCTGGGCGTGGCGGACGAGGCGGCGGTGCGGCAGGGCTTCGCCACGCTCATGGCACGCGCGGCGGAGCACGCGCCGGGCGCGCGGATCGAGGGCGCGCTGGTGGCGAAGCAGGTCACGGGCGCGGTGGAGATGGCGCTCGGCCTGGTGCGCGACCCGGTCTTCGGCCCCGTCGCCATGGTGGGGCTGGGGGGCGTGTTCATCGAGGTGCTGAAGGACGTGGCCTTCCGCCGCTGCCCCTTCGACGCGGCAGAGGCGGAGCGGCTGGTGCGCTCGCTGAAGGGCTTCCCGCTGCTCGACGGCGCGCGGGGGCGGCCCAAGGCCGACGTGGCGGCGCTGGCGGCGGCGCTGGCGGCGCTGTCGCGCTTCGCGGTGGCGGCGGGGCCGCGGCTGCTGTCCGTGGACGTGAACCCGCTGCTGGTGCTGCCCGAGGGCGCCTTCGCGGCGGATGCGGTGGTGGAGCTTTCCACACCGTAACATGCCGGCGCGCCTGGGCTTCAGGCTTCGGTCATGTTCCTCCGCCATCATTCCTTCCGTTCCCGCAACGGGCGGGGCGGAGGACGACGATGCGCGTGAACGAACCCATTACGGATCGGGAAATCCCGTTGCCGGAGGGCGAGATGCTCGTCTCCCGCACCGACACCGGCGGGCGCATCCTGTTCTGCAACGAGGCCTTCGTACGCGTGAGCGGCTTCGCGCTGGAGGAGCTGGTGGGCGCGCCGCACAACATCGTGCGCCACCCGCACATGCCGAAGGAAGCCTTCGCCGACCTCTGGGCCACCACGAAGGCCGGGCAGCCCTGGGAAGGGCTGGTGAAGAACCGCACCAAGGCGGGCGACTTCTACTGGGTGCGCGCCAACGTCACGCCCGTGGTCGAGGATGGCGCCGTCACCGGCTACGTCTCCATCCGCACCGCGCCGGGGCGCGCGGAGGTGGAGCGGGCGGAGGCAATCTACGCCCGGATGCGCGCGGGCGGGCGCGCCGGACATGCCTTGCGGGATGGCGAACTGGTGCCGGCCGGCGCCCTCGCCGCGCTGCGCCGCGCGTGGCGCAGCGTGGGTGGCCGCCTGTCCCTGGCCGGGGCCTGCG
>JALHNW010000066.1 GCA_022843345.1 Rubritepida sp.
GGCGGGCCTCCAGCGCGTCCGCGCGCTCGGTCGCGCGGCGGGCGAGCTCCATGGCCACCGCCAGGTCCTCGGCGCGGGCGAGGTCGAGGCGGGTCACCATCGCCTCGGCCTGGGCGCGGGCCATGGATTCGATCTCCGTCCGCAGCCCGCCCAGCAGGGAAAGCGCGCCCCCCGCGACCCCGGCCAGGTCGTCCAGCCGCTGGCGTCCATCCTTGAACATCGCGTCAATCCTCATCGTTCAGGTGAGGATATAGGAAGCCTCATCCATCGCGTGAACTGCCTCGCGCGATTCATGAAGAGTTAGGGGGATGGGGCGCATGGTCTGCGGGCCGGCAATCCGCCGGGGCGCCGTCCGGGCCCGGAAAACCGGGCATGGATGGTGCGGAGATCGCCAGGATGGCGTTGGGATGGGTCCCCCGACCATGCATTCCCCCACCTGGCAGGACATGCCGGATGACTTGCAGCTGGCGCTCGCGCGCGAGGCGCTGCGCCGGGCCGCCGAAACCCTGGCCGAGCACGCCGAGGTCCTGGCGCTCGAAATGGAGGAGGGCGCGCTGGCCGACCGCGGCGGGCCGGACGCGCTTCGCCTCTTCGCCCACGTGGTGCGGGCGACCAGCCTCGACAGCATGGGTACGGTCGGCCACGCCTGACGGGCGGCGCTCAGCCGGGCCGGGCGAGCACCCGCCCGGCGACCGCGTCCAGCTTCGCCAGAAGCGCGGGGTCCCGCTTGTCCGGCGCGGTGATGACGGCGTGCTCCAGCGCGCGGTCGCAGCCGGCCGGGCACGGGCCGCGCGGGGCGCCGATGCGTGGCACCAGCGCCTTGACCAGGGCGCGCGCCTTGTCGGCGTTGCCGAGCAGCACCTTCACCACCTGGTCCACCGTGACGGCGTCGTGCTCCTCGTGCCAGCAGTCGTAGTCGGTGACCATGGCGACGGAGGCGTAGCAGAGCTCCGCCTCGCGGGCGAGCTTGGCCTCTGGCATGTTGGTCATGCCGATCACGTCGCAGCCCCATTGCCGGTACAGGTTCGATTCGGCCTGGGTGGAGAATTGCGGGCCTTCCATCACCAGGTAGGTGCCGCCGCGGGCCATCGGCAGCGCGAGGCCCCTGCCCGCCTCCTCGACGGCATCCGACAGGCGCGGGCAGGTCGGGTGCGCGACGGAGACGTGGGCGACGCAGCCGGTGCCGAAGAAGCTCTTCTCCCGCGCGAAGGTGCGGTCGATGAACTGGTCCACCACGACGAAATGGCCGGGCGGATACTCCTCCTTCAAGGAGCCGACGGCCGAGAGGGAGATGACGTCGGTGACGCCCGAGCGCTTCAGCGCATCGATGTTGGCGCGGTAGTTCAGCGCGGAGGGGGGGCGCGGATGGCCGCGGCCGTGACGCGGCAGGAAGACGCAGCGCACCCCGGCGAGCACGCCGAAGAGCAGCTCGTCCGACGGCTCGCCCCAGGGGGTTTCCACGCGGTGCCATTCGCGCTGCTCGAGCCCGTCGATGTCGTAGAGGCCCGAGCCGCCGATCATGCCGATGACGGGGGTGATGCTGTCTGCCATGGGTGGGTCCCGCTGATATGAAAAAGGCCCCTGCTCGCGCAGGGGCCCGGTATCGCAACGCCTCGGCGATGCGCTCAATGCTTCACGTCGGCCCAGACCTTGCGCTTGGTGGCGTAGGCGAGGCCGCCGAGGATGGCCAGGAACACCAGGATCTTCACGCCCATCTGGCGGCGGCGCTCCGTCTCCGGCTCCGCGGCCCAGGCGAGGAAGGTGGTCACGTCGCGGGCCATCTGGTCCACGGTGGCGTTGGTGCCGTCGGCGTAGGTCACCTGCCCGTCGTTCAGCACGTTGGGCATGGCGATCTGATGGCCGGGGAAGTACTCGTTGTAGTGCATCCCGTCCATCACGGTGACGCCCGGCGGCGGGTCGCGGTAGCCGATCAGCAGGGCGCGCACGTAGTTCGCGCCGTCGTGCCGGGCCTTGGTGATCACCGACAGGTCAGGCGGCAGGGCGCCGTTGTTGCCGGCGCGCGCCGCCTGGTCGTTCGGGAAGGGGCTACGGAAGCGGTCGGACAGGCGGGCCGGGCGCTCGAACATCGCGCCTTCGTCATTCGGCCCATCGGTGACCTGGAAGGAGGCGGCGATGGCGCGCGCCTCGCTCTCCGACAGGCCGATGTCGAGCAGGTTGCGGTAGGACATCAGCCGCATGCCGTGGCAGGCGGAGCAGACCTCCTTGTACACCTGGAAGCCGCGCTGCTGGGCGCCGCGGTCGAAGGTGCCCAGGAGGGCGTTGAAGGAAAAGCCGGCATTGGGCGCCGCCGGCGCTTCCCCCGCCGCGAGGGCGGGGGTCGCGACGAAGACGGATGCGGCGAGGGCGAGGGCCTTGAGGACGCGCATGGTTCAGGCCTTCTCCATCGGCTTGGCGGCAACGGCTTGCGGGATGGGCCCGCCGCCCAGCACCGCCTTGGTGCCCAGCACCGCCGCGGCGATGCTCTCGGGCAGCGGCAGCGGCTTCTCGAGCTTGCCCAGCACCGGCAGCAGCACCAGGAACCACAGGAAGTAGTACGCGGTGGCGAGCTGCGAGATGATGACGTAGGGCTGCTCGGCCGGCTTGCCGCCCGCCCACATCAGCACGAAGAAGCTGACGATGAACAGGAAGAAGAAGATGCGCGCCACGGGGCGGAAGCGCATGGAGCGCACCTTGGAGGTGTCCAGCCAGGGCAGCACGAACCACACCAGGATGGAGCCGAACATCAGCAGCACGCCGCCCAGCTTGTCCGGCACCGCGCGCAGGATGGCGTAGAAGGGCAGGAAGTACCACTCGGGCACGATGTGCGCCGGCGTCACCAGCGGGTTCGCCGGGATGTAGTTGTCCGGGTGGCCCAGGTAGTTCGGCATGAAGAATACGAGCAGGGCGAAGAGCGCGAAATACGCGACGATGCCCACCGAATCCTTGATGGTGTAGTACGGATGGAAGGGCAGCGTGTCCTGCGGGCCCTTGGGCTCGATGCCCAGCGGGTTGTTGGACCCCGTGATGTGCAGCGCGGCCACGTGCAGGAACACCACGCCGAAGATCACGAAGGGCAGCAGGTAGTGCAGCGCGAAGAAGCGGTTCAGCGTGGGGTTGTCCACCGAGAAGCCGCCCCACAGCCACGTCACGATCTCGGGCCCGACGATGGGGAAGGCGCTGAACAGGTTGGTGATGACGGTGGCGCCCCAGAAGGACATCTGGCCCCAGGGCAGCACGTAGCCCATGAAGGCGGTCGCCATCATCAGCAGGAAGATCACCACGCCCAGCATCCACAGCAGCTCGCGCGGCTTCTTGTAGGAGCCGTAGTACATCCCGCGGTAGATGTGGATGTACACCACGATGAAGAACATCGAGGCGCCGTTCATGTGGACGTAGCGGATCAGCCAGCCGAAGTTCACGTCGCGCATGATGCGCTCGACGGAATCGAAGGCATGGGCCGTGTGCGGCTGGTAGTTCATCGCCAGGAAGATGCCGGTGGCGATCATGATGACGAGGTTGATCAGCGCCAGGGCGCCGAAGTTCCAGAAGTAGTTGAAGTTACGGGGCGTGGGGAACGTCCCGTACTCCTTCTGCATCATGGTGACGACCGGCAGGCGCTGGTCGATCCAGCGCAGCACCGGATTGCTCACCTGCGAGTCGTGAAGGCCGATGGCCATGGGAGGCGTCCTTTCAGCCGATGCGGATGGTGGTGTCGTTGGTGAAGGCGTAGTCCGGGATCGCCAGGTTGGACGGGGCAGGCCCCCGCCGGATGCGCCCGGAGGTGTCGTAGTGCGACCCGTGGCAGGGGCAGAACCAGCCGTTGAAGTCGCCCTTGGCGTCCGTCGGCTTCTGGCCGAGCGGCACGCAGCCGAGGTGGGTGCACACGCCGACCATCACCAGCCAGCTGTCGCGCTGAACGCGGGACTGGTCGGTGGCCGGGTCCTTCAGCTCGCTCAGCGGGACGGCGCGGGCTTCCTGCACCTCCTCCGCCGTGCGGTTGCGCACGAAGACCGGCTTGCCGCGCCACATCACCGTGATGGCCTGCCCCGTCGCGATCGGGCGGATGTCCACCTCGGTGGAGGCGAGCGCCAGCACGTCGCGCGAGGGTGACATGGAGGCGACGAAGGGCCAGGCGATGCCCGCCACGCCGACGGCCGCGAAGGCCGCGGTGGTCAGCTTCAGGAAATCGCGCTTGGTCGCCCCCGGGTGCGCCCCGGGTGCGGCCTGGGCCATCTGCGGCGCCATCGTGTCAGCCATTGCGTCCAAACCTTGTCCCCGCGGGCCGTCAGGCGGCGGCCCGGATCTCGCGGGCGGCACGGGGAAACCTGCGCCCCGCACCGCGCCGCCTTGCCTATTAGGCGTGGTTCCCGGCCCTGGCAACCGCAGTTGCGCCTCCGTTCCGTCTCACACCGCCGTCATTCGGCGCTATGGTGGCGCGGACATGACCGAAGCGCCATCGCACCCCCTCGCCGCCCCGGCCGCCGCCTGGTTCCGCACCCTGCGCGACCGCCTCTGCACCGCCTTCGAGGCCATCGAATCCGAGGCGGGATCGGACGCCCGATTCGCCTTCACCGACTGGGAGCGCCCGGGCGGCGGCGGCGGCACGATGGGGCTCATGCGCGGGCAGGTGCTGGAGAAGGCGGGGGTCAACATCTCCACCGTATATGGGGAGTTCTCGCCGGAATTCCGCAAGCAGATCCCGGGCGCGGAGGAAGACCCGCGCTTCCTGGCCACCGGCGTCTCGCTCGTCGTCCACCCGCGCTCGCCCCGCTGCCCGACGGCGCACATGAACACGCGCTTCATCGTGACCAGCCGGGCGTGGTTCGGCGGCGGCGGCGACATCACGCCGATGGACAAGCAGGCGCAATGGTCGCTGGAGGACGCGGCGTACTTCCACGCGGCATTCCGCGATGCCTGCGACCGGCATGACCCGGAATACTACGCCCGCTTCTCCCAATGGTGCGCCGAATACTTCTTCCTGCCCCACCGGGGCGAGGAGCGGGGCCTGGGTGGCATCTTCTACGACTGGCTGGGCGACCGCACACCCGGCCACGGGCCGGAGGCCGACTTCGCCTTCACCAAGGATGTCGGCCTGGCCTTCCTGGACGCCTACCCGGCGATCATCCGCCGCCGCATGGCCGAGCCCTTCGACGAGGCCGAACGCGCCATCCAGCGCCACCGGCGCGGGCGCTACGTGGAGTTCAACCTGCTGCATGACCGCGGTACGCTGTTCGGGCTGCGGACCGGGGGGAACGTGGAGGCCATCCTCATGTCCCTGCCGCCGGATGCGGGGTGGTAGGGCGCCCTACCCCGCCCGCCCGCGCATGTAGCGGCGTTCGGGCCGGTAGCGCAGCCAGCGGCGCAGGCGGATGGCGAGGTGGAGCAGCATGGGTCTTCGTTCCGGCGGCTTCGCCATCCTGGCGCGGGCATCGGGCGGCGCGGCGGCGCCGCCATGGCCGCATCATGGCGTGGATTGGTGAAGCAAGCGTTGCCGGCGGCGCCGGGTTGCCGCATCCTTCCCGCACAAGAACAGGAGGATGTCCGGGATGATCCGTCCTAACCGCCGCGGCCTGCTGGCCGCCGCCCCGCTGCTGGCACTGCCCGGCCTGGCTCGCGCCCAGGGCGCCGGGGGCCAGTGGCCCGAGCGCCCGGTGCGCGTCATCGTGCCCTGGCCGCCCGGCGGCTCGACCGACGTGCTGTGCCGCATCGTCTGCGAGGAGATGCAGCGCCGCACCGGCCAGTCCTTCGTGATCGAGAACCGGCCCGGCGCGGGCGGCAACATCGGCGCCGACGCGGTGGCGAAGAGCACGCCGGACGGCTACACGCTCGGCCCGCTGACGCTGACGGTGTGGAGCATCGCGACCTTCCTCTACGCCCGCCTGCCCTTCAACACCGACACGGATTTCCAGCCGATATCCCTGCACTGGGAGCTGCCGAACGTCCTGGTGGTGCCGGCGCAGCACAACCCGTCGCGCACCGCGCGCGAGTTCGTGGAATGGGGCAAGGCGCGGCGCCAGGGCGTGTCCTTCGGCTCGCCCGGCGTGGGCACCACGGCGCACATGTCGGGCGCGCTGTTCTGCGCCCGCCAGGGGCTGGACGGGCAGCACGTGCCGTTCCGGGGTGCGGCGCAGATCATCCCGGCGATGCTGTCGGGCGACCTGAACTTCGCCATCGACAACCTCGCCTCCTACGTGCCGCTGGTGCAGGAAGGGCGCGCGCGGGCGCTCGCCGTCACCTCGCCCTCGCGCCACCCGGCGCTGCCCGACGTGCCGACCATGGCGGAGGCGGGCATCCCGGACTTCCAGGTGCAGTCCTGGTGCGCCATGGCCTTTCCCGCCGGGGTGCCGGCGCCGATCGTCGCCCGCGCTTCCGCGCTGATGCAGGAGGTCGCCGCCGAGCCCGCGATGAAGGACCGCTTCCTGCGCACGGGCGCCCACGCCATCGGCTCCACGCCCGAAGGGGTGTGGGAGCGGGCGCGGCGCGAACGGCCGATGTGGCAGGAGATGGTGCGGATCTCCGGCGCGCGGCTGGAGTGACGCAACCCGCACAGGGCGGGACCGTTGGCACGCCACCTTGCCACGGAGTGCCGCCGATGCCCCGCCTTCTCCCCGCCGCCCTGCTCCTCGCGCCGCTGGCGCTCGCCGCCTGCCAGGACATGCGGGGAACTTCACCGATGACCAGCACGGGCACCACCCCATCCGACACCGCGACCTCGCAGGCCGCGCGCTCGGGCAGCGGCATGCAGGGCGCGGGGGCGGCCAGCGCCACGCCGGCCGCCACCGAAGGCACCATGGCGACCCCGGCCGCCCCGACCCGGCGGCGCCGCTGACCCTTCCATCCGGCGGCATTCGCGGGGATAAGCCGCGCATGTCGCCCTGGGTGAACAGCCTCTTCGTGGATCACGCGCTGCTGCGCCTCGCCTGGCGGAACTGGGGCGTGGTGGAAAGCGGCGCGCTGTACCGCTCCAACCACCCCCTGCCCTGGCAGCTGGCCGAGGCCACGCGCCGGCACGGGCTGCGCTCGGTGATCAACCTGCGCGGGCATCGCACCAGCTGCGGCTCGGACGCGCTGGGGCGGGCGGAGGCGGCGCGGCTGGGCCTGGCCCATGCCGACCAGCCGCTGGAAAGCCGCGGCGCGCCGCACAAGGACCGCATGCTGCGGCTGATCGGCCTGTACCGCAGCCTGCCCCGGCCGATCCTCATCCACTGCAAGTCGGGCGCCGACCGGACCGGCCTGGCCGCGGGCGTGTGGCGGCTGATCCATGGCGGGACGGCGGCGGAGGCGGCCGCCGAGCTGTCCCTGCGCTTCGGCCACGTCAGCGCGGCGCGCACCGGCATCCTGGACGCCTTCTTCGCGCAATACGCCCAAGCCGAGGCGAAGGGCGTGCCGTTCGAGGACTGGCTCCAGCGCGACTACGACGAGGCGGCGCTGCGCGCCTCCTTCGCGCCGCGCCCGCTGGCGAGCTGGTTCACCGACCGCGTGCTCAGGCGAGAGTGACGCGGTAGCGCAGCCGCCTGGCATCGAGGCGCGAGACGCGGTGCTCCACCCGCCGCTCGCTGAGGTCGAAGGCCACGCGCTCCACCACCAGCGCGTCGCCCTCGGCGTGGATGCGCTCGTCCACGCGGGTGACGTGGATGCCGAAGCCGCGCTGGTAGAGCACGTACAGCTCGTCCGCCATCTCCACGCCCAGCGGCAGGGACAGGCCGGGGAAGAGCGCCGCGGGCAGCGCCACCTGCTCGGCGATCAGGGGCGCGCCGTCGATCAGGCGCTCGCGCGACAGGGCCAGGACCGGTGCGCTGGCGGGCAGGGCCAGGGCTTGGCGCTCGGCCGCGGTGGCGCGGCGGCGGGCTTGGGCAAGCACGCGGCTGGTCGGCACCGGGCGCGTGCCGTCCAGACGCTCGGCGCGGAAGAAATGGAACAGGGCGCGCTCGGAGGTCGCCTCGGCGACGAAGGTGCCCACGCCCTGGCGGCGCTCGATGACGCGCCCCGCCTCCAGCGCGGCCAGCGCCCGGCGCAGCGTGCCCTGGGAGACGCGCAGCTCCGCGGCCAGCGCCGGCT
>JALHNW010000067.1 GCA_022843345.1 Rubritepida sp.
TCCTTCGCCGCGCGCGCCGTCAGCGGCACCTGGTCCGGGTGGCGCAGCAGGAAGGCGAGCTGCGCGGCGCTCGCCGGGCGCTTGTGCGGCTCCACCTCCAGGCACCAGAGGATCAGCTCGTTCAGCCAGGGCGGCGTGTCCGGGCGCAGCTGGCGCGGCGGCGCCGGGTCCCACCACAGGCGGCGCATGAGGCCCTTCAGCCGCTGCGGGTCGCCGAAGGGGCGCTTGCCGGTGGCGAAGAAGCTCAGCAGGGAGCCCAGCGCGAACAGGTCGCTCGCCGGGTCGCCGCGCACGCCCACCACCTGCTCGGGCGCCATGTAGGGGGCGGTGCCGTAGGGCAGGCGGAACTCCTCCTCCATGAGGTCGGGCAGCAGGGCGTGGTGCGACAGGCCGAAATCCACCAGCACCGCGGCACCCTCGCGCAGGAGGATGTTGGAGGGCTTCACGTCCAGGTGCACGCAGCCCTGGCGGTGCAGCGCGTCCAGCGCGTCGGCCACCGCCGCGCCGATGCGCGCCACCTCCCCGAAGGGCAGCGGCAGCGTCTCCAGCAGGGGCAGCAAGGAGGGCGCGGCGATGCGCTCCATCGCGATCCAGGGCATCGGCTCGTGCCCCGTGCCCAGGCAGCGCGGGACGTGCGGGCCGGACAGGCGCGGCAGGATCATGCGCTCCATCTCGAAGCCCACGATGGCGGCCGGGTCCTCGCCCTCCGCCAGCTTCGGCAGCTTCACCAGGATGGGCACGTCGTGGTCCGGGTGGGTGGCGGCCCACAGCACGGCCATGCCGCCGCGATGCACCACCTCGCCCAGGGTGAAGCCGCCGAGGACGTCGCCGGGCTGGGCCATCGTCAGGCCCCCGTCGCCAGGCGGTCGGCCAGGCTGTCCGGCAGCCCCGCCGCGCGGATCTTCGCCTGGGCCGCCGCCACGTCGTAGGGCACGCGCATCCAGGCGCATTCGCTGCGCGCGGTGTCCAGCAGGCCGTAGCAGGCGGCCGGGTTGCCGTCCCGCGGCTGCCCCACCGCGCCCATGACGGCCAGCCATCGCCACGGCTCCATCATCGGCATCGGCGTGCCGGCGGGCGGGCGGTGCGTGGCCAGCTTGTCGGTGGGGGTGACGCCGCACAGCAGCGGCATGTGGGTGTGCCCGCAGAAGGTCAGCCGCGCCGTGGTGGCGGCGAGCGAGGCGCGCGCCGCCGCCGCGTCCTCCACGTAGTGCCAGGCGGCGGGGTCGGAGGCGTCGGCGTGGACGTAGAGGCGATCCTCCTCGTCCAGCGCCAGGGGCAGCCTGTCCAGCCAGGCCTTGTCCTCGGCCGAAAGCCGCGCCTGCGTCCATTGCATGGCGACTGCCGCGCGCCCGCTGAAGCCCTCGGGGCCGTGGGTGGCGGCGTGGTCGTGGTTGCCCTGCACGCAGGGCGCGCCGAGGTCGCGGGCGCGCGCCACGACCGCGCCGGGGTCGGCGCCGTAGCCCACCAGGTCGCCCAGCAGGATCACGCGCTGCGCGCCCTGCGCGGCGGCGTGCGTGAGGCAGGCCTCGAAGGCCTCCAGGTTGGCGTGGATGTCGGCCAGCAAGGCAAGTTTCATGGCGTCCCCCGTTCCGGCGATGGAAGCACGGCGACGGCATCCGCGCATTGCGGCGGCGCAAGCCGGTGCCGCGTGCTGAGGATGCGCCCGCGTCGCTTGCGCCTTCGCTGGCGCAAGCGCCAGCTACGGGCGCGCCGGCACCCTTCAGGGTGCCGAAGCCAAGCGGCCGGATGGCCGCGCCCGGCGTAGCCAGCGCCGAAGGCGATGGCGATGAGGGCACGAAAACAACAAGCGTGACGGCCGCGCAGCGGCCGTTACGCGTTGCGGCGCAGCACCTCGGGATTCACCACGTTGTCCAGGTCCAGCTGGCCGCTGAAATGCGCGATCACCGATCCCACGGCCGAGAGCCCCATCCGCCGCATCCCCTGCACCGTGCCGGCGGCGCTGTGCGGCGTCATCAGCACGTTGGGGATGCCGAACAGCGCGTTGGGCGCGCTCACCGGCTCCACCTCGAACACGTCCAGCCCCGCCCCGGCGACGTGGCCCGAGCGCAGGGCGGCGGCCAGCGCCTCCTCCCGCACCAAGGTGCCGCGCGCGGTGTTCACGAAATGCGCGCCCGGCTTCATGGCGGCCAGGAAACCCGCATCCACCATGCCCCGGTTCTGCGCGTTGGACGGGCAGTGCATCGTCACCCAATCCGCCTGCGCCAGCCCTTCCACGAGGGTCTTGGCGTGGCGGAAGCCCGCGCCCTTCACCGTGTTCATCGGCACGTTGGGGTCGAACACCAGCACGTCCATCCCGAAGGCGTGGCACAGCCGCGCCACGCGCCCGCCGATGCGCCCGAATCCCACCACCAGCACCGTCATCCCTGACAGGTCCCAGGCGGTGGGCGCGTCCGTCGTGCTCCACTTGAAGGCGCGGGTGTTGGCGTCGAAGCGGTGCACCTGTTTGGCGAGGGTGAGCATCAGCATCAGCGCGTGCTCGGCCACGCTCAGCGCGTTGGCGTCGGCGGTGACGGTCAGCGGGATGCCGCGCGCGGTCAGCGTGGGCACGTCCACCTGGTCATAGCCCACGCCGTGGCGGGCCACGACGGCGAGCTTGTCCGAATAGGCCAGGAACTCGGCGTTGATCGGCGTGGCGCGCACGATCACCGCCTCGGCGCGCGTCATGGCGTCGCGCAGCTCCTCGCCATGCGGGTTCTTCACCACCTCGACGGTGAAGCCCGGCTCGGCGCGCAGCCGCGCCTCCGCATCCGGGTGCAGGTTCCGCAGCAGGGCGACGTGGGGCATGGGTGTTTCCTCAGGCGGTATGGGCCGATGGGCCGAGCAGGTGTTCGCGCATCCGCGCCTGCAGCAGCGCGCCCTCGCGCGGGGGCAGCACCAGCGGCTTCGGCGCGGGGTCTATCTTGGCCAGCGCGAACAACGGCCCTTGCATCGCCAGCGCCTCGGCGCGCAGCGCGCGCACGTCGTCCAGCGAGGCGATGCGCCGCGTGCGCGAGATGCCCGCGCCCTGGGCCATCACCAGCAGGTCGGTGCCGTGGCGGGTGGCGGTGGCCTGCATCCCCGTCTCGCCATAATGTTCGTTGTCCAGCACCAGCACGGCGAGGTTGCGCGGCGCCTGGTGCGCGATGGTGGCGAGGCTGCCCACCGCCATCAGCATCTCGCCATCGCCCGCGATCACCAGCACCGGCACCTCCGGCTGCGCCAGCGCCAGCCCGAGGCCGATCATCGCCGCACCCCCCATGCCGCCCCACAGCGGCAGGTTCTGCGGCCCGTCGCCGATCGCCGTGATGTCCCACGCCGCCGCCCCCAGCGAGGCGACGCACAGCATCGGCCCACGGTCGCGCAGCACCTCCGCGCAGATCTCCCGCCGGTCCAGCATGTCAGTCGTCCTTCCCGAAGGTCTTGGCGCCCAGCACCCGCTGGCCGATCAGGGTGGCGGCGGGGCGGAAGGTGTTGAAGGCGAGCTTCAGCGTGGCCTCGGCGGTCGGGATCACGTCCTCCGCGCGGTCGGCGCGATGGACGATCGTGCCCATCGCCTCCAGCACCGCCTGCGTCGCCTGGCCCATCGGCACCTGGGCCGGGTTGAACTCGCCGAAATCGCCGCGCATCGTCACGATCATCGGCATCGGGCAGCGATGGATGGCCGACAGCGACAGCATGTTGATGCAGTTGCCCACGCCGGAGGACTGCATCAGCAGCACCGCCTTCTGCCCGCCCAGCCAGGCGCCCTGCATCAGGGCCACGCCCTCCTCCTCGGTGGTCACCGTCACCACGCGCAGGTCGTTGTCGGCCTCGCAGCGGCGGATCAGGCGCGCGTGCCCGGCATCGGGCACCAATGCCACCTGGCGGATGCCGTGCCGCTTCAGCAGGTCATAGAGATCATCCGGCCACGTGGCCTGCGCGTTCGGCGCCGATTCCATCTGGACCTTCCCCCGGTTCCGCGCGCAGCTTTCCCCCATCGCGCGCATCTGGCAAGGCAGGGGCATGGCGTTCCGTCACACCATCCGCGGCACCACGCACGTCTTCGCGGACCTGCGCGACCTGCTGGCCAAGGCCACGCCCCTGCGCTCGGGCGACGTGCTGGCCGGCGTCGCCGCGGAGTCCGCGCAGCAGCGCGTGGCGGCGCAGCGCGCGCTGGCCGACCTGCCGCTGCGCCACTTCCTGCACGAGGCCGTGATCCCGGCGGAACAGGATGACGTGACGCGCCTCATCCTCGCCCAGCACGACGAGGCGGGTTTCGCGCCCGTGTCCTCCCTGACGGTGGGCGCGCTGCGCGACTGGCTGCTGGCCGCCACGCCCGCGCAGGTGACGGCGCTCGCCCGCGGCCTCACGCCCGAGATGGCGGCGGCGGTGACGAAGATCAGCCGCGTGGGCGACCTCGTCGCCATCGCGCGCAAATGCCGGGTGACGACGCGCTTCCGCTCCACGCTGGGCGGCACGGATACGCTCGCCATCCGCCTGCAACCCAACCACCCGACGGACGACCCGCGCGGCGTCGCCGCCGCCATCCTGGACGGGCTGCTGCTGGGCGCGGGCGACGCCTGCATCGGGATCAACCCGGCCACCGACAACCTCGACGCCGTGCGCCGCCTGCTGGACCTGCTGCACGCGGTCATCACGCGCCACGACATCCCCACCCAGGGCTGCGTGCTGTGCCACGTCACCACCTCGCTGCTGGCGATGGAGGCCGGCGCCCCGGTGGACCTGGTGTTCCAGAGCATCGGCGGCACGCAGCGCACGAACGACTCCTTCGGCGTGTCGCTTGCCCTGCTGGGGGAGGCGCACGACGCCGCCCGCGCGCGCCACCCCGGCGCGCAGGTGATGTATTTCGAGACGGGCCAGGGCAGCGCCCTGTCCGCCGACGCGCACCACGGCGTGGACCAGCAGACGATCGAGGCGCGCGCCTATGCCGTGGCCCGCGCCTTCGACCCGCTGCTGGTGAACAGCGTCGTCGGCTTCATCGGCCCCGAATACCTGTTCGACGGCAAGCAGATCCTCCGCGCCGGGCTGGAGGATCATTGCTGCGGCAAGCTGCTGGGCCTGCCGATGGGCGTGGACATCTGCCACACCAACCACGCGGAGGCCGACCCGGACGACATGGACGCGCTGCTGCTGGCGCTGGCCGCCGCGGGCGTCACCTACATCATGGGCGTGCCGGGCGGCGACGACGTGATGCTGGCCTACCAGAGCACCTCCTTCCATGACGGCCTGGCCGCGCGCCGCCTGTTCGGCCGCGCGCCCGCGCCGGAATTCGCGGCGTGGCTGGCGCGGGTGGGCATCGGGGACGGCGCGCGCATCCCGGCGGCCCTTTCGCCCGCGCTGCTGGGCCTGTCCTGATGCTGCCCGCGCATCTGCGCCGCTTCACCGATGCGCGCGTCGCACTCGGCCGCGCGGGCGACGCGCTGCCGACATCGGCGCTGCTCGACCTCGCCGAAGCCCATGCCGCGGCGCGCGACGCGGTGTGGAGCGCGCTGGACCCCGCCCCCTTCGCCGCCCCCGTGGTGCATTCCCGCGCGGAGGACCGGCGCGAATACCTGCTGCGCCCCGACCTTGGCCGCACGCCGCGCGCGGAGGACCTGGCCCCGCTGCCGCGCACGGGTGGCATCGTGGTCGTCGTCGCCGACGGCCTCTGCGCCGCCGGCGTGCAGGCCCACGCCCCCGCGCTGCTGCGCGCCTTCGCGGCGGACTGGCCCGTGGTCGTCGCCCTCCAGGCCCGGGTGGCGATCGGCGACGCCATCGGCGCGGCGATGGGGGCCGAGGCCGTGGTGGTGCTGATCGGCGAGCGCCCGGGCCTGTCCGCGCAGGACAGCGTGGGTCTCTACCTCACCTGGGCGCCGCGCCTGGGGCGCACGGATGCCGAGCGCAACTGCATCAGCAACATCCGCCCCGGCGGGATGACGGCTTCCGACGCCGCGGCCCGGCTGCACTGGCTGCTGCGCGGGGCGCGTGCCCTGCGCGCCACCGGCGTGGCGCTGAAGGACGACATGCCCACCGGGCCCCTGCTGCCATGACGCCCGACCCCGCCCTGCTGGAGGAGGATTTCCTGCGCGCCTCCGGCCCCGGCGGCCAGAACGTCAACAAGCTGGAGACGGCCGTCCAGCTCCGCTTCCGCGCCGCCGAGGCGGGCTACCCCGAGCGCATCTGGCTGCGCCTGCGCACCCTGGCCGGCCGGCGGATGACCAAGGACGGCGTCGTGATCATCACCGCGCAGGAGCACCGCACGCGCGAGCGCAACCGAGAGGAGGCGATGGCCCGCCTGCTGGCGATGCTGGAGGAGGCGCACAAGCCGCCCCCGCCCAAGCGCCGCCCGACGAAACCGACCCGCGGCAGCCAGACCCGCCGCATGGACAGCAAGACCAAGCGCGGCACGACGAAGGCGCTGCGCGGGAAGCCCACGCCTGACTGACGCGTTCGTGGCGGATGGACCGCCGCACCCTCCTCGCCGCCACCCCCGTCCTCGCCGCCGCCGGCACCGCCGCCGCGCAACCGGCCGCCCCCGCGCTGGTGGGCCGCCCCATGCCGAAGCTGGAGCAGCCCGAGCCCCTGCCGCCCGACCGCCGCGTCGGCTTCGCCGTCGTCGGGCTGGGCAAGTTCGCGCTGAACCAGATCCTCCCGGCCATGGGCGAGTGCCGCAAGGCGCGCCTGGCCGCCGTGGTCAGCGGCGACCCCGCCAAGGGCGCGCGCATCGCCGCGCAACACGGCGCGCCGCGGCACTACACCTACGAGAATTTCGACGAGGTGGCGCGCGACCTCGCCGTGCAGGTGGTCTACGTCATCCTGCCCAACGTCTTCCACCGCCCCTTCACCGAGCGCGCGCTGCGCGCCGGCAAGCACGTGCTGTGCGAGAAGCCGCTCGCCACCACCGCCGCCGACGCCCGCGCCATGATCGCCGCCGCCCGGAGCGCGGACCGCTGGCTGATGACCGCCTACCGCGCGCAGTACGAGGGCTTCAACCGCGAGGCCATCCGCCGCGCCCGATCGGGCGAGCTGGGCCCGCTGCGCCTCATCACCTCCGACCACGGCCGCCCGGTGAAGCCGGAGGACCCGGCGGACGAGTGGCGCATCCGCCAGGCGCTCTCCGGCGGCGGCTCGCTGCACGACGTCGGCGTCTACGCCGTCAACGCCATGCGCTACCTCTCGGGCGAGGAGCCGGCGGAAGCCTTCGCGACCATCGCCTCCGACCCCGCCGATCCGCGCTTCCGCGAGGTGGAGGACCGCGTCGCCTGGCAGTTCCGCATGCCCTCGGGCCTGCTGACCCAGGGCAGCACCTCCTACTCCTACCGCGAGACCAAGCGCCTGACCGTGTTCGGCGAGAAGGCGACCCTGCGCATGGACCCCGCCACCGACTACGACCTGCGCCGCATGTGGCTGGCCCCGGAGGGCGAGACGGAGACGGAGATCCTGCTGCCGCTCCGCAACCAGTTCGCCGCCATGATGGACCACATGGCGGAATCGGTGCTGGAGAACCGCGCCCCCCGCACCCCCGGCGAGGAAGGCCTGCGCGACCTGCTGGCCATCGAGGCCATCCACGAATCCGCCCGCACCGGGCGCTGGGTCCGCGTGCCGCCGGTTTGACACGCGCGCCCGCCTGGGCTTCACCCCCCGGCCCCATGCGCCCTTCCATCGGAATCGACTTCGGCACCACCAACAGCGTCGTCGCCCTGCGCGGCGGCGAGGCCGGCGAACCCGCGCGCTCCGTCCTGTGCTTCGCCGCCGGCCTGCCGCCCGCCGCCGGTGCGGCCGCCATCGCGCGCTACCTGGAGGACCCGCTGGCGGCGCGCCTCATCATGTCCATGAAGTCCTACCTCGGCCAGCGCTCCTTTTCCGAGACACGCATCGGCGGCCGTGCCTGGACGCTGGAGGCGCTGGTCGCCCTGTTCCTGCGCGAGGTCCTGCTCCCGCACCGCGAGGCGCTGGCCGGCGCGCGCATCACCGTCGGCCGCCCCGTGCGCTTCGTGGGCGAGCTGGCGGACCACGCCCTGGCCGAAGCGCGCCTG
>JALHNW010000068.1 GCA_022843345.1 Rubritepida sp.
CGCCTCGCCCGCCGCGGCGGTGCCGGCGACCGCGCCGGCCGCCTGGGGGTCGAACAGCATGATCGGCGCGCCGGGCATCACCGTGCTGATGGCGTGCTTGTAGACGAGCTGCGTGTGGCCGTCCCGGCGCAACAGCACGGAGAAGTTGTCGAACCAGGTGATGATGCCCTGCAGCTTCACCCCGTTGACCAGGAACACCGTCACCGGCGTCTTGCTCTTCCGCACGTGGTTCAGGAACACGTCCTGCACGTTCTGGGATTTTTCGGCCATGCGGCCTCCTTCCTCTTGTCTCTCGTTCGCGGAACGCGCCCGCCTCGACCTGCGGAGGGGAATGTCGGTCCTCTAGGCCACCTTGTCCAGCGCCCTGACATGCGCGGCAAGCGCGCTGGCGTCCGGGAAATGCAGGTCGGGCGCGCAGGTTGCCACGCCCCCGTCATGCTCTGCATCGCCCAGGAGCACGGCGGTGCAGCCGGCCGCCCGCGCCGCCTGCATGTCCAGCGCCGTGTCGCCCACGTACCAGACGGCCGGACCAGGGGCGGCGCCCATCGCGGCCAACGCCATCAGCAGGGGCGCCGCATCGGGCTTGTCGGCCGCCGCGTCCCCCGCGCCGACCAGCGCGGCGAACCGCCAGCCCAGGTGCGCCGCCTCGGCCCGCAGCAGCGGCCCCTGCTTGTTCGACACCACGCCCAGCGGCAGCGCGGCCAGCGCCGCCAGCATCGCCGGCACGCCGGGCATGGGCCGCAGAACGTCCAGGTGGCAGGAGCGCACGCCGGCGTAGAAGACGTCGCGCGCCTCCTCCCACCGCGGGCCGAACATCTCCGGAAAGGTTTCGCGCAAGGAACGGCGCACCCGTGCCAGCACCTCCGCGCGGTCCCATTCCGGCATGCCGAAATGGCGGAAGGCGGCGTTCAGCCCGTGCTGGATGGCCGCCCAGCCATCCACGAGCGTGTTGTCCCAGTCGAACAGCAGCGTGCTGGGCGGCCGGCTCACGGCGTCGCTGCGCTCCTGCCGACCGGACGCCGGCTCAGGCCGCATTGCGCCCGCCATGCACGTGCCGCGCGAAGAGGTCGAACAGCCGCCGCGCCACCGGCCCCACCGTGCCATCCCCCACCGGGGCGCCGTCAATCCGCACGATGGGCTTCACGAAGGAGGTGGCGCTCGTCAGGAACGCTTCGCGCGCCCCCCGCAGCTCCTCCAGCGAATACTCGCCGAGTTCGAAGGCGATGCCCTCCGCCTCCAGCTCGGCGAGGAGGGCCGCGCGGGTGCACCCGGGCAGGATGGCGTGATCGAGCTGGCGCGTCCGCAGCCGGCCCCGCGCGTCCACGATCCAGAAGGAGGTCGCGGCCCCCTCGCGCACCATTCCCGTGGCCTCGTCGAACAGGATCGCCTCGATGGCGCCGGCCTCGCGCGCCGCCTGCCGGGCCAGCACGTTGGGCAGCAGGTTCACCGTCTTGATGTCGCACCGCGCCCAGCGCAGGTCCGGTGCGGTGATGGCCGTGCCCGTCCACTTCGTCACGTCCACCGGATAAGGCGGGATGCGCCGCACCGTCACCACCAGCGCCGGGGGAACCGGCTTGGCCGGGAAGGCGTGGTCCCGCCGCGCCACCCCGCGCGTGACCTGCATGTAGAGCAGGCCCTCCGTCACGCGGTTGCGCCGCGCCACCTCCGCCAGCACGGCGCGCAGCGCGGCGCGCGGCATGGGCATCGGCAGGCGGATCTCCTTCAGCGAGCGCTCCAGCCGGTCCAGGTGCAGCCCCTCGTCCACGAAGCGGCCGCGATGCAGGTGCACCACCTCGTAGATGCCGTCGCCGAACTGGTAGCCGCGGTCCTCGATGTTCACGCAGGCGTCGCGTTGCGCGACGTAGCGGCCGTTGACGTAGGCGACCTTGCTCATGCCCCGTTCCCCCCGGCGCGGTCCTCGGCCTGCACGCCCAGGAACTTCAGCTTGCGGTGCAGCGCGCTGCGCTCCATGCCGACGAAGTTGGCGGTGCGGCTGATGTTGCCGCCGAAGCGCATCAGCTGCGCCTCCAGGTACTGCTTCTCGAACATCTCCCGCGCCTCGCGCAGCGGCAGCGTCATGATCTCGCTCGACCGGTCGAGGCGAAGCACCGCCGGCGCCGCCCCCACGATCTCCGGCGGCAGCGCGTCGGCGCGGATGGGCGCGGAGGTTTCGCCCGGCGCCATGATCAGCAGCCAGTCCACCAGGTTGCGGAGCTGGCGCACGTTGCCTGGCCAATCATAGGTCTGCAGCGCGGCCAGCGTGTCCTCCGCCAGCTCGCGGCGCGCCAGGCCCGACGCCTCGGCGCTGCGCAGCATGAAGTGGCGCGCCAGCGCCGGCACGTCCTCGCGCCGCTCGCGCAGCGCGGGCATCCGCAGCGGCACGACGGACAGGCGGTAGAACAAATCCTCCCGGAAGCGCCCCGCCGCGATCTCCGCCTGGAGGTCCTTGTTGGTGGTGGCGATCACGCGCACGTCCACCTTCACGCGCGTCGCGCCGCCGATGCGCTCGAAGCCCTGCTCCTGGAGCGCGCGGACGATCTTGCCCTGCGTCTCCATGGGCATGTCCCCCACCTCGTCCAGCAGCAGCGTGCCGCCATGGGCGCGCTCCAGCGTGCCGGCGCGGCGGGGCGCATCGCCGGCCGGCTCCACGCCGAACAGTTCCTCCTCGATGCGCGTGGGGTTCAGGGTGGCGCAGTTCAGCGCAACGAAGGGGCCGTCGGCGCGGCGGGAGCGGGCGTGCAGCATCCGCGCCGCCACCTCCTTGCCCGTGCCCGCAGGCCCCGCGATCAGCACGCGCGAGTTGGTGGGCGCGATCTTGTCGATGGCGCCGCGCAGCTGCGCCATGGCGGCCGACCCGCCGACCAGCTCCATCTCCGCGCCCGCGCGCAGCCGCAGGTCGCTGATCTCGCGCTTCAGCCGCGCCGCCTCCAGCGCGCGCTGGACGATCAGCAGCAGCCGGTCGCTCTTGAACGGCTTCTCGATGAAGTCGTAGGCGCCGTTCTGGATCGCCTGCACCGCCGTCTCGATGGTGCCGTGGCCCGAGATCATCACGCAGGGCACCACCGGCTCCTCGCGGTGCATGGCATCCAGGATGCCCAGGCCGTCGAGGCGCGAATTGGCCAGCCAGATGTCCAGGATCACCAGCGAGGGGCGGCGGGCGCGGAAATGCGCCAGCGCCATGTCGCTGTTCTGCGCCTGCCGCGTCTCGTAGCCCTCGTCGGACAGGATGCCGTCGATGAGCGAGCGGATGTCCGGCTCGTCATCCACGATGAGGATGTCATGCGCCATCGTCGCGCTCCATCACGGCCAGCTCGGCCATCCGGGCCGGCAGCAGCAGTTCTGCGCGCGCCCCCTGCCCGCCCGCGGCGTCGCGCAGCGCCAGGCGCCCGCCGTGGTCCTCCATGATCTTCTTCACGATCGCGAGCCCCAACCCCGTGCCCTTCGTCTTGTGCGTCACGTAGGGTTCCGTCAAGCGCTCGCGCTCCTCCCCCTCCGGCAGCCCCACCCCGTCATCCTCCACTGCCACGCAGATCATGCTCCCGGCCATTTCCAGCGCAACGCGGATGCGGCCGATCGGCTGCGGCGGCGCCTCCTCCATCGCGGCCCGCGCCGCGATGGAGTCCGCCGCGTTCTGCAGCAGGTTGGTCAGCGCCTGGTTGATCAGCCGGCGGTCGCACAGCGCCTGCACCTCCACCGGCGGCAGCACCGTCTCGAAGGCGATCTCGGGCCGCGCATTCTGCTGGAGCACGAGCGCCTCGCGCACCACGCGGCCCATCTCCTCCGCGCGCATCACGGGCTGGGGCATGCGGGCGAAGGCGCTGAACTCGTCAACCATGCGCCCGATGTCGCCCACCTGGCGCACGATGGTGTCCGTGCAGGCCTTGAAGGTGTCCGGGTCGTCGGTGATTTGCTTGAGGTAGCGCCGCTTCAGCCGCTCGGCCGAGAGCTGGATGGGCGTCAGCGGGTTCTTGATCTCGTGCGCGATGCGGCGCGCCACGTCGGCCCAGGCCGATTGCCGCTGCGCCACCAGCAGGGCCGAGATGTCGTCGAAGGTGAGCACGTAGCCCGCCCCCTCCATCTCCGGCGAAAGGCGGGCCAGCAGCGTGCGCCGTTCCGACGGCGGGCCGACCTTGACCTCCTTCGTGCCGCCCGAGCCCGCCAGCAGGGGCGCGAATTCCGGCGCGACCTCGGCCATCGGCCGGCCGATCGCCTGCTCCAGGTCCATCCCCAGCAGCGCGGAGGCCGAGCGGTTGGGCAGGTTCACCCGCTTCTCCCCATCCAGCCCCACCACCCCGGCCGAGACGCCGCCCAGCACCGCCTCGGTGAAGAGCTGGCGCTCCTCGATCTGGCGGTAGGCCTCCATCAGCTCGCTGCGCTGGGCGGCCAGCTGGTTTGTCATCCGGTTGAAGGCGCGCGACAGGCTGCCGACCTCGTCATCGGCGTCCCCCTCCTCCACCCGCACGCTCAGGTCGCCGCCGCGAACCCGCTCGGCCGCGGTGATGAGGCGCGAGATGGGGCCGGCCAGCTGGTTCGCCAGCAGCAGGCCAATCAGCACGGCGGCCAGCAGCACCAGCACCGCGCCCACCGCGAAGATCATCACGAAGGTGACCTGCAGCCCCTCGCGGTTGCGGTCCAGCGCCTGGTAGGCGGTCACGGCGGCCTCCGTGCGCTGCATGTGCTCCAGCACGCTCGCATCCACCGGGCGTCCGATCATCAGCAGCATGCCCGAGGTCTGGTTCAGCGCCACCACCGCGCGCACCCGCCCTTCCTCGTCGCCCGTCACCACCGCCACCTCGCCCTCGCGCGCGGTGTCGATGGCCCAGGAGGGGGGTGGGGCGAGGGTGAACTGCGCCGTCATGCCGGCATGGGCCACGATGCGGCCCAGGATCGGTTCGAACACCACCGCCTCGGTCAGCCCGCGGATGCCGGCCTGGGTCGCCACCACGCGGGCGAAGGCCAGCGCCTGGTCGGGCAGCAGCACGGTGGCGCGGTTCAGGTCGTTCGCCATGGCCAGCGCGTCGGCGCGGATGTTGTTCTGGTGCTCCTCCAGGTAGGCGCGCGAGGCGGAGAGCGACGCCTCCAGCGCCGTGCGCACGCGGTCGCTGAACCAGGCCTGGATGCCCAGGTTGAAGAACAGCGCGGCGAAGCCCGCCATCAGCATGGCCGGCACCACGGCGACCACGGAGAACAGCAGCACCAGCCGCGTGTGCAGCCGCGAGCCCGCCGCCCCCCGCCGCCGCTCCACCCACACCCGCACCAGCCGCCCGGCCAGCGAGGCGACCAGCAGCAGGATGACGGCGAGGTTCACCAGCACGATGCCGACCACCTGCCCCGGCCGCGTCGGCCCCAGCGGGCTGCCGTCGCTGAGCAGCACGAAGGTGGCGATGCCCATGAACAGCGCGCCGAGCGCCAGGCCCAGCGTCACCCCGCGCCCGAGCAGCATGTCCGCCACGCGCCGCAGGAACGGCACGCGCGGCTTGGGCATCAGGCCAGCCCCCGGACCACCGGCAGTTCCAGGTCCTTGAGCTTCTTGCGCAGCGTGTTGCGGTTCAGCCCCAGCATCGCCGCGGCCTTGATCTGGTTGCCGCGCGTGGCGGAGAGCGCGAGGCGCAGCAGCGGCCGCTCCACCTCCGCGATCACGCGCTCATGCAGGTCGCGGATCGGCATGCCGTCCTTGTGCGCCGCCATGAAGGCCTTCAGGTGGCGCTCGACCGCCTGCTCCAGCGTCTCGCTGCCGCGCGGCGCGCCGGATTCCGCCGGCGCCTCGGCCTCGCTCAGCTCGGCGCCCACCGCCTCCTCGCCGATGACCTCCTGCGGGTACAGGGCGGCGAGGCGGCGCATCAGGTTCTCCAGCTCGCGCGCGTTGCCGGGCCAGGCGTGGCGCTTCAGCCGCTCCATCGCGCCGTCCGTCAGCGACTTGGCCGGCAGGCCCGACAGGCGGGCGCGCTCCAGGAAATGCCGCGCCAGCAGCGGGATGTCCTCGACGCGCTCGCGCAGCGGCGGCAGGCGGATCGGCACCACGTTGAGGCGGTAGAACAGGTCCTCGCGGAACAGCCCGGCGCGGATGGAGGCGCGCAGGTCCCGGTGCGTCGCCGCCACGATGCGCACGTTCGCCTTGATCGGGCTGCGCCCGCCCACCGTGGTGAACTCGCCTTCCTGCAGCACGCGCAGCAGGCGCGTCTGCGCCTCGGGCGGCATGTCGCCGATCTCGTCCAGGAACAGCGTGCCGCCGGCCGCCTGCTCGAAGCGTCCGATGCCGCGGGTCAGCGCGCCGGTGAAGGCGCCGCGCTCATGGCCGAACAGTTCGCTCTCGATCAGCTCGCGCGGGATCGCGGCCATGTTGATCGCGACGAACGGGCCGGAGCGGCGCTTGCCGTAGTCGTGCAGCGCGCGCGCCACCAGCTCCTTGCCCGTGCCGCTCTCGCCGGTGACCATCACCGTGAGGTCGGCGGTCGTGAGGCGGGCGACGGTGCGGTAGATCTCCTGCATGGCGGGCGAGCGGCCGACCAGCGGCAGGCGCTCGCCCTCCGTGTCGTCCTCGCTCGCCACCGCCTTGGCGGGGCTCGCGAGCGCCCGCTCCACCACGTTCAGCAGCTCCTTCAGGTCGAAGGGCTTGGGCAGGTATTCGAAGGCGCCGCGCTGGGCGGCCTTCACCGCGGTGGTGAAGGTGCTCTGCGCGCTCATCACCACCACGCGCAGGTCGGGGCGCACGCGCTTCATGCGCGGCAGCAGGTCCAGCCCGTTCTCGTCGGGCATCACCACGTCGGTCACCACCAGGTCGCCCTCGCCATCCTCCACCCAGCGCCACAGCGTGGAGGCCGAGGAGGTAGCGCGGACATTGTAGCCCGCGCGCTGCAGCGCCTGGGACAGCACGGTGCGGATCGCCCGGTCGTCATCGGCGATCAGGACGGTGCGTGGCTCGCTCATTCATCATTCTCCAGGTCCGCCATCCCCGCCGGCGCGCCGGGCAGGGACAGGCGGAAGGTCGTGCGGCCCGGCCGGCTGTCGCATTCGATCAGCCCGCCCTGGTTGCTCACCAGCTTGGCCACGAGCGCGAGGCCGAGCCCCTGCCCGCTCTTCTTGGTCGTCACGAAGGGCTCGAACAGCGTGGCGCGCAGCGGCTCGGGGATGCCGGGGCCGTTGTCGCGCACCATCACGGTCAGCGGAAGGTGCACCCGCTCGGACGAACCGGGCACCGCGATGCGCACGCCGTGGTGGTAGGCGGTCGCCAGCTGGATCTCGCCATCCACCGGATGCACGGCCTCGGCCGCGTTCTTCACCAGGTTGAGCAGGATCTGCACCAGCTGGTCCCGGTCCCCCCACACGCTGGGCAGGGAGGGGTCGTACTCCTCCACCACGCGCAGGTGCGCGGCGAAGCCGCTCTGCGCCACGCGCTTCACGTGGTCCAGCACCGAGTGGATGTTCACCGCGCGCGGCTCGATCGGCCGGTCGCCGAACATCTCCATCCGGTCCACCAGGTTACGGATGCGGTCCGTCTCCTCCTGGATCAGCACGCACAGCTCGCGGTCGCCCTCGCTCGCCCCCTGCTCCAGCAATTGCGCGGCGCCGCGGATGCCCGAGAGGGGGTTCTTCACCTCATGCGCCAGCATCGCGGCCATGGCGGTGGCGCCCCGCGCCGCGCCCTGGAAGTGCAGCTGCCGGTCCAGCATCGCCGCCGTCGAGCCGTCCTGCAGCGTCAGCACCACGTGCCCCGGCATCTCCGCCAGCGGCGCGCCGTGCACCGAGACGCCCGAGCGGTGCAGGCGCGGGGATTCGAGCGCCAGGTCGTGGTCCGCCACCGGGCTGTCGGAGAAGCGCACCTGGTGCAGCAGGGCGAAGATCCGGTTGTCGGGCGGCAGCAGGTCGGCCAGCGCCATGCCGGACAGGTTGGTCTGCGAGAGCTGGAAGAAGATCTCGGCGGCCGGGTTCACGAAGCGGAAGCGGTTCTCCGCGTCCAGCACCACGGCGGGCAGCGGCAGCGCGGCCAGCGCCGCCGCCCCATCGGGCGCGA
>JALHNW010000069.1 GCA_022843345.1 Rubritepida sp.
AGGCGCCGGGCGTCCGGCTCGTGCTGGTGCAGGGCAACGTGGCGCAGGACGTGAAGTGGGACGAGCAACAGCGCATGCCGATCTTCCGGCGCTACCTGGAGTTGACGCGCGCGGGCACGGCGCGGGCCGCGGCGTCCGGGGAGCCCGTGGTGGCGATCTGGCCCGAGACCGCCAGCCCCTTCCTGCTGGCGCAGGACCCCGACGCCATCCGCCTGGCCGCGGAGGCGCTGGCGCCGGGCGCCACGCTGCTGGCCGGCACGGTGCGGGCGGAATGGGGGGCGGACCGGCGGCTGTCGGGCCTGTGGAACAGCCTGGTGGCGCTGTCGGATTCGGGGACGGTGCTGGAGGTGTTCGACAAGTTCCACCTGGTGCCCTTCGGCGAATACATGCCGCTGGGGGGCGTGCTGCCGATCCGCGTGGTGACGGGGGGGATGGACTTCTCGGCCGGGCCGGGGCCGCGGACGCTGGCGCTGCCCGGGCTGCCGGCCGTGTCACCGCTGATCTGCTACGAGGTGATCTTCCCCGGGCGGGTGACGGGGGCGGCACGGCCGGCCTGGCTGCTGAACGTGACGAATGACGCGTGGTTCGGCGTATCGGCCGGGCCGTTCCAGCACTTCGCCGCGGCGCGGCTGCGCGCGGTGGAGGAGGGGTTGCCGATGGTGCGCGCCGCGCAGACCGGCATCAGCGCCATCGTGGATGCGCGGGGCGTGGTGCGGGCGCGGCTGGGGCTGAACGCCACCGGGGCGGTGGAAGGGACCTTGCCGGGCGCGCTGGAACCCACCCTGGCCAGCCGGTCTGGGCCGTGGCCGGTGGTTGTGCTGGCGGCCCTGCTCGCTTGCTGGGCGTTGATGAGGGGTGTGTTTCAACCCATGTTGCGTGCTATACCTTAACGGACGGATAAGCACGCCGTGAGAAATTCCTGATTTTGATACAGGTTAAAGTTATTGACATTAACCAAACCTTAGGCTTATAACCGTGGCAGGGCAGCATCTCCACGGAGAAAGCCATGCCGGCGGCCAGGACGGCTCATCCGGAGCAGCAACTGCGGTGCCCCCCGGCCCGCGCACCACAAGGGTGGAGGATGCAAGTGATGAGGCAGGCAATGGCGGAAGACACCCCCGAACGCTCCACGGAACGCGAGCACCGGCCGAGTCCGATCGACGTCCATGTCGGCTCGCGCGTCCGCCTGCGGCGCACGCTGCTGGGGATGAGCCAGGAGCGGCTCGGCGAGGCGCTGGGCCTGACCTTCCAGCAGGTGCAGAAGTACGAGCGCGGCGTGAACCGCATCGGCGCCTCCCGCCTGTATGACCTGTCGCGCGTGCTGGACGTGTCCATCTCCTTCTTCTTCGACGACATGCCGATGGGCGGGGGCTCCGTCTCCTTCGCGCAGCGCAACCATGGCGTCTCCGAGCCGGGGCAGGCGTCCTTCGGCGGCCCGAGCCTGCCGCCCGACCTGATGCAGCAGCGCGAGACGCTGGAGCTGGTGCGCGCCTACAACCGCATCCAGGACCCCGCCGTCCGCAAGCGCGTCTTCGACCTCATCAAGGCGATGACCCCCGCGGATTAGGCGGGGCGGCGCCCCGCCTAATCCGCGGGGGCCATCGCTTGTTTTTCGTGCCCTCACCGCGTCCCGCCGGGGGCGGGCCGCTACGCCGGGCGGCGGGCATCCGCCCGCCTTGGCTTCGGCCCCGCTGAAGGGGGCCGGCGGCTGCCGTGCAGCCGCATCCTCCTTGGGCGGTCCTGGTCCTGCCGCGTGGCGCTGGTTGGCCGGCGCTTGGCTTCGCCGTTGCGCCTCTGGCGTGCCTTGCCGGCCGGGGGGAATTGCCCGCCACGGGCGCCCGGCCTAGAACCCCGCCATCGCCGGAGCCCGGAACACCTTGGCCACCACCGAACCCGACACCCTTCCCCGCGCGACGCCGACCCCGGCGCAGGCGGCCCAGGCCGTCATGCTCGCCCGCCCGGCCACGGAGGAGCGCCGCATGGCCGACGCCATCCGCGTCCTGGCCATGGACGCGGTGGAGAAGGCGAAGAGCGGCCACCCCGGCATGCCCATGGGCATGGCCGACGCCGCCACCACGCTGTGGACCAAGTTCCTCAAATACGACGCCGCCGACCCCCGCTGGCCGGACCGCGACCGCTTCGTGCTGTCCGCCGGCCACGGCTCCATGCTGCTGTACTCGCTGCTGCACCTGTCCGGCCACGCCGGCATGGGCATCGAGGAGCTGCAGCGCTTCCGCCAGCTCCACTCCCCCGCCGCCGGCCACCCCGAGTTCGGCGAGCACCCGGCGATCGAGACCACCACCGGCCCGCTCGGCCAGGGCATCGCCACCGCCGTCGGCATGGCGCTGGCCGAGCGCATGCTGGCCGCGCGCTTCGGCAAGTCGCTGGTGGACCACCGCACCTGGGTCATCTGCTCGGATGGCGACCTGCAGGAGGGCATCTCGCACGAGGCCGCCTCGCTCGCCGGCCACCTGAAGCTGGAGAAGCTGACGGTGCTGTGGGACGACAACGGCATCTCCATCGACGGCGACACCTCGCTCTCCTTCGGCGAGGACGTGCTGAAGCGCTTCGCCGCCTATGGCTGGGCGGTGCGCCGCGTGGACGGGCACGACGCGCATGAGCTGGCGGGGGCAATGTCCCAAGCCATCCGCTCGAAGAAGCCGACGCTCATCGCCTGCCGCACCATCATCGGCTTCGCGGCGCCGAAGAAGGCCGGCACCGCCAGCAGCCACGGCGCCCCGCTGGGCGCGGACGAGATCGCCGCCGCCAAGTCCGCCCTGGGCTGGAACGCCGAGCCCTGGACGATCCCGGACGGGCTGAAGGCGCGCTGGGAGGAGGCGGGCCGCCGCTCCGCCGGCACGCGCCGCTCCTGGCTCAAGCGCCTGGCCAAGCACCCGGGCCGCGCCGACTTCGAGCGCGCCATCGCCGGCAAGCTGCCCGAGGGCTGGGCCGACGCCCTGAACGCCCTGCGCGCCGAGCACGCCGAGGCGCGCCCGAAGATCGCCACCCGCATCGCCGGCCAGAAGGCGCTGGAGGCGCTGGTGCCCGCGGTGCCGGAAATGGTGGGCGGCTCCGCCGACCTCACGGGGTCCAACAACACCAACGTGAAGGGCATCCCGGCGATCCGGCCGGGCGACTACGCCGGGCGCTTCGTCCACTGGGGCGTGCGCGAGCACGGCATGGCGGCGGCGATGAACGGCATGGCGCTGCATGGCGGCGTCATCCCGTATTCCGGCACCTTCCTGGTCTTCGCGGACTACCTGCGCCCGGCGCTGCGCCTGGCCGCCCTGATGCACCAGCGCGTCATCCACGTGCTGACGCATGACAGCATCGGCCTGGGCGAGGACGGGCCGACCCACCAGCCGGTCGAGACGCTGGCCAGCCTGCGCGCCATCCCCAACGTCTTCGTGTTCCGCCCGGCGGATGCGATGGAGACGGCGGAAGCCTGGGAGATGGCGCTGCGGCTCGACACCGCGCCCTCCGTGCTCGCGCTGTCGCGGCAGAACCTGCCGGCGCTGCGGACGGACGCCGGCGAGAACCGCGTCGCCCGCGGCGCCTATGTGCTGGAGGAGGCGGAGGGCGAGCGGCAGGTGACGATCCTCGCCACCGGCTCGGAGGTGCAGATCGCCGTCGCCGCGCGCGCAGCGCTGGCGGAGGAAGGCATCCGCGCCGCCGTCGTCTCCATGCCCTGCTGGGAGCTGTTCGCGCAGCAGGACGCGGCCTACCGCGCCGAGGTGCTGGGCAGCGCGCCGCGCGTGGGCGTGGAGGCGGCGCTGGATTTCGGCTGGCATCGCTGGCTGGGCGCTGGCCGGCAGGACGGCGCAGCCGGCCGCGAGGCCCATCCGGGGTGGGCCTTCGTGGGCATGCCCGGCTTCGGGGCTTCCGCGCCCGCGGACCGGCTGTTCGAGCATTTCGGCATCACGCCGGCCGCGGTGGTCGCGGCGGCGCGCAAACTGGTGACGGGGGAGTGAGCAAGTGACGGTGAAGGTTGCCATCAACGGCTTCGGGCGCATCGGGCGCCTCGTGCTGCGCGCCATGGTCGAGAGCGGGCGCACCGACGTGGAATGCGTCGCCATCAACGACCTCGGCTCGGTCGAGGCCAATGCTCACCTGTTCAAGTACGACAGCGTGCACGGCCGCTTCGACGGCGAGGTGACGGTGGAGGGCCAGGCCATCACCATCACCCGCAACGGGCGCAAGTACGGGCCGATCACCGTCTCCGCCTCGCGCGATCCGGGCGCGGTGCCCTTCGGCGGCGTGGACGTGGCGCTGGAATGCACCGGCATCTTCACCACCAAGGCCAAGGCCGCGCCGCTGATGGCCGCGGGCGCGCGCAAGGTGCTGATCTCGGCGCCCGCCGACGAGGTGGATGCCACCATCGTCTACGGCGTGAACCACCAGGTGCTGACCTCCGACATGACGGTGGTGTCCAACGCGTCGTGCACCACCAACTGCCTGGCGCCCATGGTGCACGTGCTGCACGGCAAGTGGGGCGTGCTGCGCGGCTACATGGTCACCATCCACGCCTACACCGGCGACCAGAACACGGTGGACACGCTGCACAAGGACCTGCGCCGCGCGCGTGCCGCCGCGGTGTCCATGATCCCGACCTCGACCGGTGCCGCCAAGGCCGTGGGGCTGGTGCTGCCGGAACTCGCCGGCAAGCTGGACGGCACGGCCATCCGCGTGCCGACGCCCAATGTCTCGCTGGTGTCGCTGGACGTGAACCTCGCCACCGACGGCGTCACGAAGGACCAGGTGAACCAGGCGATGCTGGAGGCGAGCCAGGGCGCGCTGAAGGGCATCCTGGGCTACGAGACGGCGCCGCTGGTGTCGGTCGATTTCAACACCGACCCGCATTCCTGCACCTTCGACGCGACCCAGACGCAGAGCCTGGACGGCGGCAAGCTGGTGCGCGTGATGGGCTGGTACGACAACGAGTGGGGTTTTAGTAACCGTATGTCCGACACGGCTGCGCTTTTCGGTAAGCTGTAGCGCGGGACATCCGATTACTTTTTTCGTGCCCTCACCGCGGCGGCCACAGGCCGCCGCTACGCCGGGCGGCCGCATCCGCGGCCTTGGCTTACGCGCCGCCTCGGGCGCGCCCGCGACATGGTCGGTCTGGGCGCGCCGGCCGCCTTGCGGCCGGATTCTCCTCGGGCGGTGCCTGTTCTGTTGCGCTGCGCCTGATGGAGACGCCCATGCCCGCCTTCCGCACCCTCGATGACCTCTCCGCGCGCGGCAAGCGCGTGCTGCTGCGCGCCGACCTGAACCTGCCGGTGAAGGACGGGCGCATCACCGACATGACGCGCATCACCCGGCTGGTGCCCACGGTGCGCGAGCTGCTGGATGCCGGCGCGCGCGTCGTCGTCTGCTCGCATTTCGACCGCCCCAAGGGCAAGCGCGTGCCGGAGATGTCGCTCAAGCCCATGCAGGCCGCGCTGGGCGAGGCGCTGGGCCAGCCCGTCGCCTTCGCCGATGATTGCGTGGGCCCCGAGGCCGAGGCCGCCGTCGCCGCGCTGAAGGATGGCGAGGCGCTGCTGCTGGAGAACACCCGCTTCCATGCCAGCGAGGAAAAGAACGACCCCGCTTTGGCCGCCGCCCTGGCGAAGCTGGCCGACGCCTTCGTGAACGACGCCTTCTCCGCCGCCCACCGGGCGCATGCGAGCACGGAAGGCGTGGCCCGCCTGCTGCCCGCTTATGCCGGCCGGCTGATGCAGGAGGAGCTGGAGGCGCTGGACAAGGCGCTGGGCAACCCCGAGCGCCCGGTGGTGGCGATCGTCGGCGGCGCCAAGGTCAGCACCAAGCTGGACCTGCTGGGCAACCTGTCGAAGAAGGTGGACGTGCTGGTGATCGGCGGCGCCATGGCCAACACCTTCCTGGCCGCGCAGGGCCACGCCCTCGGCAAGTCCTTGCAGGAGGCCGAGATGCACGGCACGGCGCGGCAGATCATGGCCGACGCCGCGGCCAATGGCTGCACCATCATGCTGCCGTTGGACCTGGTGGCCGCCGATGGCTTCGCGGCCCACAGCCCGCACGCGGTGGTGGGGCTGGACGCGGTGCCGGCCGGCCGGATGGCGCTGGATGTCGGCCCCTTGACGGTGGCGGCGGTGGTGGAGCGGCTGGCAAGCGCGCGGACGCTGGTGTGGAACGGCCCCTTCGGCGCCTTCGAGATCGCGCCCTTCGACGCGGCGACGGTGGCGGTGGCCCACGAGGTGGCGCGGCTGACCGAAGCCGGGCGCCTGACCAGCGTGGGCGGCGGCGGCGACACGGTGAGCGCGCTGCGCCACGCCGGGGTGGCGGGGCGGATGTCCTACGTCTCCACCGCCGGCGGGGCCTTCCTGGAGTGGCTGGAAGGCAAGGAGCTGCCGGGGGTGACGGCGCTCCACGTCTGATTAATTCTTCGTTGACAAGTTAAAGAGACATGCCCCACTCTCGGGGCATGTCCACGAACCGTCTCCTCGCCGCGGGCTTCACGAAGCCTTCATCTTTACGGTGGAGAGTGGCGCGCATGATCAGCACCAGCAGCCTCGCGGCCTTCACCCAGGAGGTTTCGCGCAGCCGTCCAGCCCAGGGCACGACGCCCGCGGCACGGGCCGACGCCCCCTTCCAGGCCACGGAAGTCGCCGCCCAGCGCAAGTTGGAAGCGGTGCCGCCGGCGCCCACCACGCCCATGCCGCGCGGCTCCCTGCTGGACCTCCGTGTCTGACGGCTGCCCGTTCGGCGTGCATATGTGGCGTGAAGGCAACAGCCGCCACGCTTCATGACGTCGGATTGGGCAAGGCCCTGTGCAGGCCGCGCGGATCATGGCTTTCTTGCTGCAACGCACTCCGCGTTGGCCACAGCCGAAAGTCCGCCGCCCATGCGCAAGCTCCTCCTCGCCTCCACTGCCCTGGTGGGCTTCGCGCTCGCCGCGCCCGCTTCCGCGCAGGTCGTGATCGGCGAGACGGGGCTGACCGCCACGGTCACCGGCACCGGCGCCAGCGACTACCTCTTCCGCGGCATCAGCCAGACGCGCTCGCGCCCCGCCTACCAGCTGAACGCCGAGCTGTCGCACGCCTCGGGCTTCTACATCGGCGGCTTCGGCTCCAACGTCCGCTTCCTGGGCACCGATGCGCGGCAGGAGATCGACCTGTTTGGCGGCTACCGCTTCACCGCCGCGGGCTTCAACGTGGATGTCGGCGGCATCTGGTACACCTATCCGGGCTTCGACCGCGCCCCCGGCCAGTTCGGCCTCAACTACGCGGAGGCGCAGCTGAAGGTGGCGCGCGAGGTCGGGCCGGTGAACCTGCTTGGCCAGTTCAACTACTCGCCCAACTTCTTCGGCTCCTCCGGCGATGGCTACTACATCGAGGGTGGCGCGGACTGGAAGACGGGCGTGTGGGACGTGGTGCTCGGCGGCCGCGTCGGCCACCAGTGGATCCAGCGCAACGTGCGCTTCGGCACCCCGGACTACACGTGGTGGTCGGTCGCCATCTCGCGCGAGTTCGCCATCGAGGGGATCGGCACCATCTCCGCCTCCGTCGGCTACTACGACACCTCCATCGGTCGCAGCGACTGCGCCGGCAACCAGGATGTCTGCCGCGCCCGCGCGCTGGGCTCGATCAGCTTCAAGTTCTGAGATTGGCCCCGGGGAAGGGGCGCAGGCTGGGCGGTCCCGCGAGGGGCCGCCTTTTTTCATGCCCTCACCGCCGCCGCCCATGGCGGCGGCTACGCCGGGCGCCCGCTCCGCGGGCTTGGCTTCGGCCCCCTGAAGGGGGCCGGCGCGCGCCGTGCGCGCGCATTCTCGGTGCGCGGTTTTGGTTCTGATCGGTAGTGCTGGGTGGCCGGCGCTCGGCTGCGCCGTTGCGCCTGTGGGGGTGGGGCGCGCTGGTCTTGCGGGGGCGTGGCGGCTGGCCGGTGCTCGGCTTCGCCGTCGTACCTCTGGGGTTGTGCGCCGGTTCGGGCCGGGCGTGCCCGTTGGCCGGCCCACGGCACAGCCGCGGGCCTGTGCCGCGAGGC
>JALHNW010000070.1 GCA_022843345.1 Rubritepida sp.
GTCCGCACCGGCCGCGGCCCGGTGCGGATCGCCGACTGGGCCACGGGGCTGGAGCACCCCTGGGGCGCGGCCTTCCTGCCGGATGGCCGCCTGCTGGTGACGGAGCGCCCGGGCCGGCCGCGGCTGGTGGCCCCCGACGGCGCCGTCTCCGCGCCCCTGCCCGGCGTGCCGCCCGTGCTGGCCGAGGGGCAGGGCGGGCTGCTGGACGTCGTGCTGCACCCCGACGGCACCGTCTTCCTGTCCACCGCCACGCTGCTGGAGGGGGGCGCGGCCACCCGCCTGTGGCGCGCGCGCCTGGGCCGCGCGGGGCTGGAGGCGGTGCAGCCGGTGCTCGACTCCACGCCGGCCCAGGCGCGCGGGCGGCTGCACTATGGTGGGCGCATGTGCCTCTCGCCGGACGGGGCGCACCTCTTCCTCTGCACGGGCGAGCGCAACGAGGACCGCATGCGCGCCCAGCGGCTGGACGATTTGGCGGGCAAGATCCTCCGGCTGACCTCCGGCGGCGCCATCCCGCGCGACAACCCCTTCGTGGGCCAGGGGGGCGCGCGGGCGGAGATCTGGTCATACGGGCACCGCAACCCGCAGGGCATCGCCTTCCGCCCGCGCACCGGCACGCTGTTTTCCGCCGAGTTCGGGCCGCTGGGGGGCGACGAGCTGAACGTGGTCCTGCCCGGGCGCAACTACGGCTGGCCGCTGGCCACCACGGGGCGCGAGTATTCCGGCCGCGCCATCCGCGGCGCGCAGCCGGCCGTGCCGGGCTTCGAGGGGGCGCTGCGGCACTGGGAGCCGTCCATCTCGCCCTCCGGCATCGCCTTCGCGCCAACGGGCGGCTTCTGGCGCGGCGACCTGTTCCTGGCCTGCCAGTCGCCGCCGGGCCTGGTGCGCCTGCCGATGGAGGGCGACGCGCCGGGGGAGGAGGAGCGGCTCTTCTGGGGCAAGGTGCGGATGCGCCACGTGGTCTTCGCCCCCGACGGGGCGATGCTGATCCTCACGGACGAGGCGCGGGGGCGGATCCTGCGGGTGGTGCCGGCGTAGCCTTTGCGCTTGCGCGGGGCGCGGTGGCGGGCGCAGCATCGGCGCAACGAAAGCGTCCAAGGAAGGCAACCAGACACCGATGGAACGTCGCAACCTGCTCGCCGGGGGCGCCGCCGCGGCCGCGCTCGCCGCACCCTCGCTCGCCTCCGCGCAGCCGCGCATCCGCTGGCGCATGCCCGGCTCCTTCCCCAAGTCGCTCGACACGCTCTACGGCACGCAGGAGCGCCTGTGCCGCCGCGTGGCCGAGATGACGGACGGCGCCTTCCAGATCACCCCCTTCGGCCCGGGCGAGGTGATGCCGGCGCTGTCCGTGATGGATGGCGTGGGCGCGGGCACGGTGGAGTGCGGCTACACCTCCGCCTACTACTACCTGGGCAAGGACCCGTCGCTGTCCATCGCCACCTGCCTGCCCTTCGGCATGTCCTCGCGCCAGTCATGGTCCTGGATGAACGAGGGCGGCGGGCGGCAGATGCTGGCCGAGGTGTACCGGGACCAGGGCGTGGTCGCCATCCCGGCCGGCAACACGGGCGCGCAGATGGGCGGCTGGTTCCGGCGCGAGGTGAACGCCGTGTCCGACCTCAGCGGCCTGAAGTTCCGCATCGCCGGCCACGGCGGCGCCGTCTTGCAGCGCCTGGGCGTGATCGCGCAGCAGATCCCGGGCACGGACGTGTACCCGGCGCTGGAGCGCGGCGTGATCGACGCCGCCGAATGGGTGGGCCCGCATGACGACGAGAAGCTGGGCTTCCAGCGGGTGGCGCGCTTCTACTACGCGCCCGGCTGGTGGGAATGGGCGCCGTCCATTGACCTGATGATCCACCCGCCGGCCTTCGAGGCGCTGCCGGCGCAGTACAAGGCGATCCTGGAGGCGGCCTGCACGGAATCCTGGCACTGGATGATGGCGCGCTACGACCACCTGAACCCGCTGGCGCTGCGCCGCCTGGTGGCGCAGGGCACGCAGCTGCGCGTGTTCAACCGCGACATCCTGACGGCCTGCTACCGCTCGGCGCAGGAGCTGTACGCCGAGATCGGCGCGGGCAACGCCCGGTTCCGGCGCATCCACGCGGAATGGGACAAGGCGCGGCTGGAGGTGACGCAGTGGTTCCGCATCGCCGAGGACACCCAGGCGAACTTCCTGGGCGTCATGGCGCAAGCGGCGCGGTAGCGGCGGCCTGCGGCACGGGCGCGTGCGGCAGCCCCGCGCGCGCCAGCGCCTGCGCGATCATGGCGTAGGGGATGCGGTAGGTGCGGGAGCGGTGGGCGAACATCATGTCACCGCCCTCCACACGGAAGCAGAGGTCGTAAGGCTGGGCGCGGAGGTCGTGGGCCTGGATCGTACCCTCTCGCCCATCAAGGGCAGTGGCCTCGCGCTCCGGCGCCGCGATTCGGAAGGTGAGCATGTAGCGACGGCTGCCATCGGAGTCGGGCGGTCGGGCAGGCAACAGGATGCCGTTCGCAGCCGTATCGTCCACGAAGCCCCCGTCCATGTCGCGGATGACTTCAAACGCAGCGCTCCGTGCATCCCCGATCAGGCATGGAGCGCTGCGGATGCCGATGCTGTTGTTGAACCGCCTTCGGTAATCCGTAAGCTCCACTCGCGTGGAGACGGTAATGTGCAGCAAAGCGTGGGGCATACCATCGTGCCTGGACGGGTTGCGCCGCCAATCTGGCCCAACAACGGCCTCCTCAATTCGCAGGTCGTTCAGTGCAGGCGCCTGGACCCCAACCAGGACGCAACCGCCTGCAAGTAGGGAACAACAGGCAGCGGCGCTGCGCGCGACCATTCGCAGCGTCATCGTCCTGCCACCAATCTCTCGATGGACCTGCCTTCGGACAGGGGGCTGAGCATCATCAAACCAAATGCGCCATGCGGCACTGGTGCATTGTGGAAGTCATCGGCATGCCCCATCGGGCCATAGTTGTAAGGCGAGCCCAGACCGGCCACGAGGTTGGAGCGCTCGAGTCGTCCCCCGCCAGTGGCGTTCACGTTGATCCAGCGTCTCGACCCATCGCGCACGCGCTGAAAGAAGTCTTGTGAAACTCCTCGCCCGACAGGGTCAATGGTCACGAGCAGGTCAACGGACTGACCTCTTTTGGCCATTCCGGCAGCAATCTGCGCCGCAGTGTCGCCCCCATAGCTGTGGCCGACGACGTGAATGCTGATGCCAGGGTATTGGGCGCGCAACGAACGTATATGCCTCTCGGCATCCTCTCTCTGATCCCAGGCGAAATACTGCGTAGGAACTTCTGAGAATCGCTACCGGAAGCCAGTGTCGAAGCTGTTGGATGTATATCCCTGCACAATTCTGGACTTTCCGTCTCCAAATCCCCCTATGAAAAGCGTCGCCACCTGCGGCGGCGTTACACTTCCTGCCACGGGCGGCAGCGCCTGCGGCGCCGGCGCTTGGTCCCGCACCAGCACCAGGGCCGCGTTGTCGTTCTCCGCTTCGCCAGCCTTGCGTGTCTGCTCGTAGGATTCGACCCATTCCCGCTTGCCGTTGCGCGTGCGGTGATAGCCCTTCACCTGCACCACCACCGTCTCGTCAGCATCCAGCGCGCCGGCTTCCTCCATCGTTTTCCAGGCTTAGTGGATCCAGGCGCCATAGGCCTCGCGTTCCGGATGCGCGCTGTTCCAGCCGCGCGGGTCCCGCATCGCCTGCTTGAGGTCCTTGGTGGAGAAGCCGATCGTGCTCATGAACACCATCCTTTCCTGGATGGCATACTGGAACAAACAGCGAAAATCAATCGGAAACCACCCGCACCTCCCCCTCCACCACCTCCACCGCCACCCGTTCCAGCGCGTCCCCCACGCAGGGCCCGCTGGTGCATTCCCCGTCCTCCACCCGGAAGCGCGCGCCATGGGCGGCGCAGACGATCAGCTCGCCCTTGCGGTCCAGGAAGCGGTCGGGCACCGGGTCCAGCGGCAGGCCGACATGGGGGCAGGCGTTGACGTAGGCGAAGACCTGCCCGCCGCGCCGCACGGCGAAGAGGCCGGTGAACGCGCCCGGCGCGGCGGGGAAGCCCCTGGCCCCGCCATCGGGGATGTCGTCCAGCCGGCACAGCACCCGGCTCACGCCGCCAGCCCGCCCATCTCGCGCACCACCGCCCAATGCTCGGGGCTGACGGGCATGCAGGACAGGCGCGACTGGCGGATCAGCGCCATGCCCGCCAGCCGCGGCTCCGCCTTGATCGCCGCCAGGGGCACCGGGCGGGGCAGCGTTTCCAGCGCCTTCACGTCCACGCAGACCCAGCGCCCGTCCTCCGCCGTGGGGTCGGGGTAGGCGGTGCGGACCACCTCGACGATGCCCACCACCTCGCGCCCCAGGTTGGAGTGGTAGAAGAAGGCCCGGTCCCCCAGCTCCATCGCGCGCAGCACGGCGGCGGCCTGGGCGTTGCGCACGCCCGTCCAGGGCTCCACGCCATTGGCCACCTGCATGCCCCAGGAGAAGACGTCGGGTTCGGACTTCAGCAGGAAGAAGCGCATCGGCATTCCTCCGCCTTGATGCGGCGCAAGATCATCCCCGTCTCCCCGGCATGGCGGCCCAACCCGTTGCGCGGGCAGGCGAGAGCTTCATTTCATCCACCATAATCCCTAATAGAAGGCTGTGGACACCACCCCCGCCCTCGCGCGGCCGCGCGCCCCCGGCCGGCTGCACCGCTTCGCCAACCCGGGCCGCTTCCTGCGGCTGACGGACGCGATCCTGCCGTGGCTCGCCGGCCTGTCGCTGCTGGTGCTGGCCTTCGGCGCCGCCTGGGCGCTGTTCTGGGCCCCGCCCGACTGGCAGCAGGGCGAGACGGTGCGCATCATGTTCGTCCACGTCCCCATGGCCTGGCTGGCGATGGGCGGCTACCTGGGGCTGGCCATCCTGTCCGTCATGTCGCTGGTCTGGCGCCACCCGCTGGCCGACCTGGCGGCGCGCGAGCTCTCGCCCGTGGGCGCGGCCGTCACGGCCCTGTGCCTGCTGACCGGCAGCCTGTGGGGCAAGCCGATGTGGGGCACCTGGTGGGTGTGGGATGCGCGGCTGACCTCCGTGCTGGTGCTGTTCTTCCTGTGGCTGGGCCACGCCGCCCTGGTCCGCGCCTTCGACGACCCCGAGCGCGGGGCGCGCATGGGCGCGATCCTGGCGCTGGTGGGGGCGCTGAACCTGCCGGTCGTCAAGTTCTCGGTGGATTGGTGGAACACGCTGCACCAGCCCGCCAGCGTGACGCGGCTGGACGCGCCGGGGATGCACGTGGACATGCTGTACCCGCTGCTGGCCTGCACCGCCGGCTTTTCCCTGGCCTTCGCCGCGCTGGTGCTGGCCGGCACGCGCGCGGCGGTGATGGAGCGCCAGCTCCGCACCCGCCAGATGGCGGCGGCGCGGAGGGCGGCGTGATCACCACGCATTGGCTGCACGTCGCCCTGTCCTGGGCCTCCGCGCTGGGGCTCTTCGCCGTGCTGGGCGGCATGGCGCTGGCGCGGCACCGCGCCGCGAAGCGCGCGCTGGACGCGCTGGAAAGACGCACATGACCCGCAAGAAGCGCCGCCTCTACATCCTCCTCCTCTGCGCCCTGGGGCTGGGCTCGGCCACGGCGCTGACGCTGACGGCGTTCCAGGACAACCTGGTGTTCTTCCGCTCGCCCTCCGACATCGCGGAGCAGCGCCCGCCCGAGGGCCGCGCCTTCCGCCTGGGCGGGCTGGTGGAATCGGGCAGCGTGGAGCGGGGCGGCGAATATGCCGGCCGCCCGGCCATCCGCTTCGCGGTGACGGACGGCGCCAACCGCATCCCCGTGGTGTTCACCGGCGTGCTGCCCGATCTGTTCCGCGAGGGCCAGGGCGTGGTGACGCAGGGCGTGCTGGGCACGGACGGCGTGTTCCGCGCCCGCGAGGTGCTGGCCCGCCACGACGAGACCTACATGCCACCCGAGGTGGCCGACGCGCTGAAGCGCTCCGGCCATTGGAACCCGGCGCAGGGCGCGCCGCCCCCGGCGGCGGAATGGAACACGGCGAGGCCCAGGTCATGATTCCCGAGCTCGGGCATTTCGCCCTCATCCTGGCGCTGTGCCTGTCGGTCGCGCAGTCCGTGCTGCCCATGTGGGGCGCGCAGCGGGGCGACGCGCGGCTGATGGCCTCCGCGCCGCCCCTGGCCGTGGCGCAGTTCCTCGCCATCGCGGCCTCCTTCGCGGCGCTGATGTGGTCCTTCGCGGTGAACGACACCACCGTGTCCAACGTCGTCGCCAACAGCCATTCGGCCAAGCCGATGCTGTTCAAGATCACCGGCACCTGGGGCAACCACGAGGGGTCCATGATCCTGTGGGTGATGGTGCTGGCGGGCTGCTCCTTCGCCGTGGCGGGCTTCGGGCGCTCGCTGCCCTCGGCGCTGAAGGCGCGGGTCATCGCGGTGCTGGGGCTGGTCTCGCTGGGCTTCCTGGCCTTCATCCTGGCCACCTCCAACCCCTTCGCCCGGGTCTGGCCGCCGCCGCCGGACGGGCAGGGGCTGAACCCGCTGCTGCAGGACATCGGCCTCGCCATCCATCCGCCGCTGCTCTACATCGGCTACGTCGGCTACGCCGTCACCTTCGCCTTCGCCGTCGCGGCCCTCATCGAGGGGCGGGTGGACGCCGCCTGGGGGCGCTGGGTGCGGCCCTGGTCGCTGGCCGCCTGGTCCTTCCTCACGCTCGGCATCGGCGTCGGCTCCTGGTGGGCCTATTACGAGCTGGGCTGGGGCGGCTACTGGTTCTGGGACCCGGTGGAGAACGCCTCCCTGCTGCCCTGGCTGGCGGGCGCCGCGCTGCTGCACTCGGCCGTGGTGGTGGAGAAGCGCGAGGCGCTGAAGACCTGGACGGTGCTGCTGGCGCTGCTGGCCTTCGCGCTGTCGCTGCTGGGCACCTTCCTGGTGCGCTCGGGCGTGCTGAACTCGGTGCACGCCTTCGCCTCCGACCCCGCGCGGGGCGTGTTCATCCTCGGCCTGCTGGGGGTCTACGTCGCCGGTTCGCTGGCGCTCTTCGCGTGGCGGGCGCCGACGCTGGCGCCGGCCGGGGTCTTCGCGCCGATCTCCCGCGAAGGGGGCATCGTGCTGAACAACCTGCTGGTCTGCTCCATCACGGCGGTGGTGTTCGTGGGCACGCTGTATCCGCTGTTCCTCGACCTGCTGACGGGGCAGATGATCTCGGTCGGCCCGCCCTTCTTCAACCTCGCCACCTTCCCGCTGGCGGTGCCGCTGGTGGTGGCCATGGCGGCCGGGCCGCTCATGGCCTGGAAGCGCGCCGCACTCTGGCCGGTGCTCCAGCGGCTGTGGCTGGCGGCGCTCGCGGCGCTGCTGGCCTTCCTGCTGGCCCTCTACCTCTCGGGCGTGCAGGTGCTGCCGGCGGTGGGCTTCGCGCTGGCCGCCTGGATCATCGTGGGTGCGGCGACCGACATCCTCGACCGCTCGGGCTGGGGGCGCGCCGCGCCGCGCGTGATGCTGCACCGCGCCCTGCACCTGCCGCGCGCCGCCTGGGGCGCGGCCATCGCCCATGCGGGCGTGGGCGTGCTGGCGCTGGGCATCTCCGGCATGGGGCTGGCGACCGAGAAGCTGGTGGCGCTGACCCCCGGCCAGTCCACCGCCTTCGCCGGGCTGGAGTGGCGGCTGGATGGGGTGCGCGACTTCGTGGGGCCGAACTTCACCTCGCGCAAGGCGACCATCACCGTGCTGCGGGACGGGCGGGTGGTGCAGGTGATGGAGCCCTCGCGCCGCTTCTTCCCCATCGGGCGCACCACGACGACGGAGACGGCCATCCGGTCGAACGGCATCAGCGACCTCTACGCCGTGATCGGCGAGGAGCGCGACAACCCCGCCACGGGCGTGCGCGAGGCGGTGCTGCGGCTGCACTGGAACTTCCTCGCGCCCTTCCTGTGGTACGGCACGGTGCTGATGGCGCTCGGCGGCGCGCTGTCGCTGAGCGACCGGCGGGTG
>JALHNW010000071.1 GCA_022843345.1 Rubritepida sp.
CGCTGCGCTGGGAATGGACCGCGGCGGGCGGCCCGCCGGGCGACCTCGGCCCGCCCGACCCGCCCCAGCCGCACCCGCCCGGGATGCGCGTGCGCCGCGTCATCAGCCCCGGCAGCCTGGGCGTCATGCTCGACCTGCCGCCCGCGGCGCGGGACTGGTAGCGGGGCTGCCGCTGGACAGGGCCGGGGTTTGGCGCGAAACCCCCTGGCGAACGCCCCACGCCCCACGCACGGAGTCCCCCCCGCATGGCCTCGGCCGACGCAACCTTCGAGACCATCGCCGACATCATCGCCGAGACGGCGAACGTGGACCGCGCGAAGATCACCCCCGAGGCCCACGTCATCAACGACCTGGGCATCGACAGCCTCGACTTCCTCGACATCGTCTTCGAGGTGGACAAGCGCTTCGGCATCAAGGTGCCGGTGGAGGCGTGGACCGAGCAGGTGAACAGCGGCAAGGCCCCGGCCGAGCAGTTCTTCGTGCTCGGCGCGCTGGCCGAGCGCATCGACGAGCTGGTGGCCGCGAAGGGCGCCTGATGCGCCTCGAAACCTTCGAGATGGTGGACCGCGTGCTGGAGCGCGGCGAGGAGCGCATCGTCTGCGCCTGCCGCATCCCCGACGAGAGCCCAGTCTTCGAGGGCCACTTCCCCGGCTTCCCCCTGCTGCCCGGCGTGCTGATGATCGAGATCATGGCGCAATCCGCCGGCTGGCTGCTGGTCGAGCGGAGCGGGCGCACCCGCATCGCCGTGCTGGCCAAGGTGGGCGAGGCCAAGCTGCGCGGCCAGGTCCGCCCCGGCGCGGCGCTGGAATCGGAAGCGGTGCTGCTGCATGACGGCTCCGGCTACGCCGTGCTGAAGGGCGCGCTGCGCCAGGACGGCGCGCTGGTGGCCGAGGCGGAGCTGACCCTGAAGACCCTGCCCTTCCCCGCGCCCGAGCTCGCCGCCGCCGTCCACGCCCGCGCCGGGGCGATCGGCCTGTGAGGCGCCCGGTCGGCATCCTGGGCATCGGCCTCGCCTCGTCGCTCGGCGACGGCGTCGAGGCGCATCGCCCCTGGGCGCATTCGGCACCCGTGGTGGACGAGGCGCGCTTCGCCCCGCACCCCATCCACCCCCTGGCGAAGCTGCCCTTCGCCGAGACCATCCCCCGCCGCGAATCCCGGCAGATGGAGGATTGGCAGCGCCTGGGCACCCACGCCGCCGGCCAGGCCATCAGCCATGCCGGCGCGGCGGACCGCGTGGCCGACATGGACCTGGTGGTGGCGGCCGGCGGCGGCGAGCGCGACGCGGCGCTGGACGCGCAGATCCTCGCCGCCCGGCCCGGCGAGGCGGCGTTGCACGGCATGCTGCAGGCCGGGCTGCGGCCCACGCTGTTCCTGGCGCAGCTGTCCAACCTGCTGGCCGGCTCCATCTCCATCGTCCACAAGGTCGGCGGCTCCTCGCGCACGCTGATGGGCGAGGAGATCGCCGGCGCCGAGGCGCTGCGGATGGCCTGGGCGCGCATCGGCGCCGGCACCAGCGCGCTGGGCCTTGCCGGGGGCGCCTTCCTCGCCGAACGGCCGGAGATCGTGCTGCTGCACGCCATGGGCGGGCGCCTGCATGCCGGGCCATGGGCGCCGATGGCCGGGCGCGGCGGCACCGTGCTGGGCTCCGCCGCCGCCTTCCTGCTGCTGGGCGAGGACGCCGGGATCGCCCGCCTGTCCCATGTCGGCACCGACCAGGGCGGCCCGGCAGGCGCGGAAGCCCGGCTGGACGCGCTGCTCGCCGCCGCCCCGCCCGCCCTGCCCGGCGCGGTGGAGATCTGGGCCGGGCCCTTCGACACGCCCCGCCCCGGCCTGCGGCTGGCCGACGCCTTCGGGCACACGGCGGAATCCGCCTTCCCGCTGGCCGTCGCCCTGGGGGCGCTGGCCGTGCAGGACGGCGCGCCCCAGGCCCGCATCGCGATGACCGGCGCCTGGCGGGGCGAGGCCGTCGCCGTGGTGGAACCGGCGTGATGGCTGCCGATTCACGCTTCCGACGGGAACCCGCATGAGCCAGCGCATCGCCGTCACCGGCATCGGCCTCGTCACCGCGCTCGGCTGGGGCGCGGAGGCCAACTGGGCCGCCATGCGCGCGGGCCGCTCGGGCGTGCGCCCGATCACCCGCTTCGACACGGAGGGGCTGAAGACCCGCTTCGCCGCCTGCGTGGACCTGCCGGAAGACCGGCCCGGCGCGCCGCTTTCCGTCGCCGCGCGCTCCCGCCGCCTGGGGGAGGCGGCGATCGCCGAGGCGCTGGCCCAGTCCGGCCTCGCCGCGCCCTTTCCCGGCCCGCTCTGCATCGGCCTGCCGCCGGTGGAGATCGAGTGGCCGCAGCGCCTGGCGCTCGGCGCCGCGGACTACCCCGGCATGATCGCCGCCGTCGCGTCCCGGCCCGACCTCGCGGGGGAGTTCCACTTCGGCGCCACCGCGGCGCACATCGCGGAGCGCTTCGGCACGCGCGGCGTGCCCCAGGTCGTCACCACCGCCTGCGCCTCGGGCTCCTCGGCCATCCAGATGGCGGTCGAGGCGATCCGCCGCGGGGAGTGCGGGGCGGTGATCGCGGCCGGCGCCGAGGCGTCGCTCCAGCCCGAGACGCTGATCCGCTTCTCGCTGCTCCAGGCGCTGTCCACCCGCAACGACGCGCCGGAGGCGGCGTCCCGCCCCTTCACGCTGAGCCGCGACGGCTTCGTGATGGCCGACGGCGCCGGCGCCCTCATCCTGGAATCCGAGGACCACGCCCGCGGGCGCGGCGCCGCCATCCTGGGCTGGGTGCTGGGCGCGGGCGAGGCGGCGGACACCTTCCACCGCACCCGCTCCACCCCCGACGGCTCCGCCATCATCCGCGCCATGGAGCGCGCCGTGGCCGATGCCGGGCTGGCGCCGGGGGACATCGGCTACGTCAACGCCCACGGCACCTCGACGCCGGAGAACGACCGGATGGAGGCCATGGCCTGCCGCGCCCTGTTCGGCGAGGCCCCCCCGCCGGTCTCCTCCACCAAGAGCATGATCGGCCACACGCTGTCCGCCGCCGGCGCGATCGAGGCGGCGGTCTGCCTGCTGGCCCTGCGCGACCAGGTGCTGCCGCCCACCATCAACGGGGATGATCCGGACCCCGAGCTGGGGCTGGACACGGTGCCCGCCAGCCGCCCGCACCGCTTCCGCGTCGCCCTGTCCAACTCCTTCGGCTTCGGCGGGCAGAACGTGTCCGTGGTGCTGGGCCGCGCGGAACCGGATTGACCGCGGCGGCCGATTCCGGCCTTCGTTGCCCGAACGGCCCGCACCTTCGCGCCGGCCACGGAGCTTCGCTGAATGGGAACCTGGTTGCGGGGCTGGCTCGAACCCTCCGCCTTTTCGCCCCACGGCTTCTGCCTGCTGTGGGAACCCGGGCTGATCTGGCTGCACGCCGTGTCCGACGTGCTGATCGCACTCGCCTACTTGTCCATCCCGCTGGCGTTGCTGGCCTTCCTGCGGCGGCGGCGGGACTTCGACTTCCCGGGCCTGGCGATGCTCTTCGTCGCCTTCATCACGCTGTGCGGCCTGTCGCACGCCATCGGCGTGCTGACGCTGTGGCAGAGCTGGTACTGGCTTGAAGGCGGGGTGAAGGCGCTGACCGCGGTGGTGTCCGTCATCACCGCCATCGCGCTGTGGCCGCTGATCCCGCGCGCGCTCGCCCTCCCCTCGCCCGCCGCCCTCAGCCGCGAGGTGGAGGAGAAGTCCGCCCTGCTGCGCGCGCTGGAGCGGCGCGAGCTGGAGCTGGAGGAGCTGGCCGCCAGCCTGGAGCGCCGCGTGGCCGAGCGCACGGCCGACCTCGCGCAGGTGAACCGGCGCTTCGAGACGGCGCTGGCCGCTTCCGGCGTCACCGTCTTCATCCAGGACGAGCGCCTGGCCTATGACTGGATCAGCAAGGACGAGCTGGGCCGCACGCCCGAGCAGTTCATCGGCCGCACCGACCAGGAGGTGCTGCCGCCGGCCGACCAGGCACCCATCATCGCGCTGAAACGGGCGGTGCTGGACACCGGAACCCCGCGCCGCGGCGAGGTGAAGGCCGGCGAGAAGTGGTACGACCTGTCGGTGGAACCGCTGCGCGACGCGCCGGGCATCATCTGCGGCGCGGTGGACGTCACCCGCCGCAAGCACGACGAGGCGCGCATCACCTTCCTGTTCAACGAGGTGAAGCACCGGGTGGGCAACCTGCTCGCCGTCGCCCAGGCCATGCTGCGCCAGACCGCGGAGAACAGCGCGAGCGTCGAGGACCTGGTGGAGCGCTACGGCCAGCGCCTGCGCGCCCTCGGCGGCTCCCAGCAGCTGCTGGTGCGCGAGGGGCCGCGGATGGCCGGCATGCGCGAGGTGGTGGAAAGCCAGCTCGGCCACCTGGAGGCGGCGCGCTTCCGCGTGGAAGGCCCCGAGGTGGCGCTGGAGGACGCGGCGGTGCTGCACATCGGCATGGCGCTGCACGAGCTGGCGACCAATGCCGCCAAGTACGGCGCGCTTTCCGTGGGGGGCGGGCACGTCTCCATCACCTGGGCGCTGGAGGGCGGGCGCTGCCGGCTGGTGTGGGAGGAGCGCGGCGGCCCCACCGTGCGTCCTTCCAACCGCCGGGGCTTCGGGCGCGAGGTGATCGAGTGGGCCGCGGCCCAGGCGGTGCGCGGCACGGTGCGCCTCGACCTGCCGCCCGAGGGGCTACGCTGGGAGCTGGACTTCCCGCTCCAGCCCATCGAGGACCGCGTCACCCATCCCGGCGGTTGACAGCACGGCCTCGCACGGCAGGGCGATGTCAGCGGTGCGCGCGCCCGCGGCGAGCGCGCGGTCCACCGCGCGCTCCAGCAGCGCCGCCTCCGCCGGCCGCTTCGCCGACCAGCGCAGCAACAGCGCGACGGACAGGATGGCGCCCAGCGGGTTGGCGATGCCCTTCCCCGCGATGTCGGGCGCCGAGCCGTGCACCGGCTCGTAGAGCGCCTGGCCGCGGTCGTTCAGCGCGGCGGATGGCAGCATGCCGAGCGAGCCCAGCGCCGCGCCGCCGGCATCGCTCAGCAGGTCGCCGAACAGGTTGTCGGTGACGATGACGTCGAAGCGCGTGGGCGCGCGGGTGAGCTGGAGCGCGCAATTGTCGGCCAGCATGTGCTCCAGCGCCACGGCGGGGAACTCGTCGCGCGCCACCTTCGCCGCCACCTCGCGCCACAGCGCGCCGGCCTCCATCACGTTCGCCTTGTCCACGCTGGTGACGCGGCCGCGCCGCCCCTGCGCCAGCCGGCAGGCGAAGCGCACGGCGCGCCTGATCTCGCCCTCGTCGTAGCGGTGCGTGTTCACGCCGCGCCGCGTGCCGTCCGGCAGCGTCGAGACGCCGCGCGGCTCGCCGAAATAGCTGCCGGCGGTGAGCTCGCGCAGGATGACGTAGTCGGTGCCCCGCGCCACTCGGGCCTTGAGCGGGCTGGCATCCAGCAGCGCGTCCGGCACCCGCACCGGGCGCAGGTTGGCATAGAGGTCCAGCGCCTTGCGCATCCGCAGCAGCGAGCCCTTGCGGCGCTCCTCCGGCGGGACCACGCCTTGCTGGTCCAGCGTGCCGGTGGCGCCGAACAGGATGGCGTCGGCCTGCGTGATGCGCTCCCAGGTCTCGTCGGGCATCATGGTGCCGTGGCGCTGCCAGTTCACCAGGCCGAAGCCGCGCTCGGTGATCTCCATCGGCACGCCGCGGCGGTCGCGGAACCATTCGAGCACGCGCACGGCCTGGGCGGTGACCTCCGGCCCCACGCCGTCGCCGGGCAGCACCAGCAGCTTCATTGCCACGGGCGCTCCGCCTCGGATTGCGCGCGGAAGGCCTCGATGGCCGCCGCGTGGCGCTGGATGAGGGCGATCTCGTCCAGCCCGTCCAGCAGCGCCTCGCGCCTGCGCGGGTCGGTGGCGAAGGGGATCGCCTCGCCGTCCGGGGCGATGACGAGCTGGCGCTCCAGGTCCACCGTGACGCTGGCATTGCCGCCGCCATGGGCCGCCAGCCGCCGGATCGCAGCCATCGGCAGGCGCACCGGCAGCAGGCCGTTCTGGAAGCAGTTGGCGAGGAAGATGTCGCCGAAGGAGGGCGCGATGACCGCGCGCACCCCCATGCCCATCAGCGCCCAGACCGCGCCTTCGCGCGAGGAGCCGCAGCCGAAGTTCTCGCCCGCCAGCAGGATGGGCGCGCCCCGCCACGGCGGCTGGTTGCAGACGAAATCCGGGTTCTCGCTGCCATCCTCGCGGTAGCGCAGGCGGGCGAAGCAGCGCTCGCCCAGCCCCTCGCGCCCGGGGCGCAGCAGGTCCTGGATGGGGATGATGACGTCGGTGTCGGTGTTGGGCTTCAGCCAGGGGATGGCCGGGCCGCTGACCTGGCGGAAGGGCGTCATGCCCGCGGGTCCGCGATGGCGCCGGCCAGCGCGCTGGCGGCGGCGGTGGCGGGGCTGGCGAGGTGCGTGCGCGCCCCCGTCCCCTGCCGGCCGACGAAGTTGCGGTTGGAGGTGGAGACGCAGCGCGCGCCGGGCGGCACCGCCTCGCCATTGGCGGCGACGCACAGCGCGCAGCCCGGCTCGCGCCACTCGAAGCCGGCGTCGCGGAACGTGGCGTGCAGCCCTTCCGCCTCGGCCCGGGCCTTCACCGCCTCGCTGCCCGGCACCACCCAGGCGGTGACGTGCGGGGCCACCTTGCGGCCCTGGAGCATGGCGGCGGCCTCGCGCAGGTCCTCGATGCGGGAATTGGTGCAGGAGCCGATGAAGACCCAGTCCACCTTCGTGCCCGCCAGGCGCTGCCCCGGTTCCAGCCCCATGTAGTCCAGCGCGGCCTTCCAGGCGGCGGCCTGCGCGGAGTCGCGCGCGTCCTCCGGGCGCGGGGCATGGCCGGAAACGGCGGCGCCGTGCTCCGGGCTGGTGCCCCAGGTGCATTGCGGCTCGACGTCGCGCATGGCGACGACCTCGTCGCGGGTGAAGCGCGCCTCCGGGTCGCTGGGCAGGGTGCGCCAGTCGGCCAGCGCGGCATCCCAGTCGCGGCCCTTCGGCGCGTAGGGGCGGCCGTGCAGGTAGGCGAAGGTCACCTCGTCGGGCGCCACCATGCCGATCTTCGCGCCGATCTCGATGGACAGGTTGCACAAGGTCAGCCGCTGCTCCAGCGACAGGGCGCGCACGGCCTCTCCCGCGTATTCCATCGCCATGCCGGTGCCGGCATCGGCGCCGAAGCGGTGGATGGCGTGCAGGATCATGTCCTTGGCCGTCACGCCCGGCCCCCGCGCGCCCTCGAAGCGGATGCGGAAGGTGCCGGGGCGCTTCTGCGGCAGGCATTGCGTGGCCAGCGCCTGGGCCAGTTCGGAGGCGCCGATGCCGAAGGCCAGCGCGCCGACGCCGCCATTGGTGCAGGTGTGGCTGTCGCCGCAGGCCAGCACCACGCCGGGCAGCACGATCGCCTGCTCGGGCGCGATGACGTGCACGATCCCCTGCCCGCCGGTGCCCAGGTCGAACATGGTGATGCCCTGCCTCGCGCATTCCTCGCGCAGCGACCGCACCAACGCGCCGCCGCGAGGAAAGCTGCCCTCGGTGCGGCCGGGTGCGGAGGACACGGCGTGGTCGGCGGTGGCGAAGACGCGCGCGGGGTGGGGCACGCGCAGCCCGCGCTCCGCCACGTCGCGTAGCGCGCGGCCGCCCGACAGGTCGTGCAGGAGGATGCGGTCCAGCCACAGCAGGTCCCAGCCATCGCCGAGTTCCGCGACGACGTGGCGGTCCCAGATGCGGTCGAACATCGTCTGCATCGGGCGATGGTGCCGCAGCTTGAAGCCGGCGCGAAGCCCGTGCAGCATCAGGCCATGGGAGTGGAGACGATCTTCCGCCTGGACGGGCGGCGCGCGCTGGTCACCGGCGCCTCGGGCGGGCTGGGCGCGCATTTCGCCGCCGTGCTGCACGCG
>JALHNW010000072.1 GCA_022843345.1 Rubritepida sp.
CTGCTCCTTCAAAATCCCGATGATCTGCTCATCGCTGAACCTGCTGCGCTTCATTCGTCCGTCCCTTGCTGGATCGGACTCTACCGAAAAATGGAGCCATTTCAGGGGAGCACGTCAGTTGCACCGGAAGCGTGCGGCTGAATGACCAGTCCTCGATGAGTGTTGGGGGCAAGACCAGCGTTCGAAAAGCTTGCAAGCCCGCCGGAGCAGGTTTCGAGGGCCGAGACCAACAGCAACAACGCGGTCAACGTCCCACAACTCAGCATTCAATGCCTTTTGGCTCTGCGATCAGGATGTAGGCATCATCCAAGCTCGAACCCACTCCTTCGTCGGATACCAAGCCTTCGAGCACTCGCAGGAGATGGTCGGCTACATCAAGCTGATTCTCAGCCACAGCTTGTTTAAACGCAGCTAGAACCTGCTCCTCCAAGGTCCGGCGGCGCCGCCGGCGAGCTCCGATCGATATCGTGTCAAACGGTTTTTCTTGCATTGCTCAGCCAGCGCCTTCGCTGCGTCCGCCCGTGTTGCGGAGGAGGCCCAGGAAAACCTCTTCGAGGTTTGGCTGGCTCGTCGTCATATCGGCCACGTGAAGTCCCGCAGCGTGAACTGCGCGCAGGATCTCATCGGCAACGCCTCTGCCACGCCCATATTGAAACACAAGGCGCTTGCCAGACAGGATTGCACCGAAGCGGCGGAGTTCAACGGGAACTTCGTTGATGGGCGAAGATATTTCGATCTCGAGTGTCCTATCCTCGACCCGTTGGAGGAGGGCGTCGGTTGTGTCATCGATAAGAATGCCGCCAGCGGCCAGGACGGCGATGCGGTCACACATCGCTTCGGCCTCGTGAAGATAGTGCGTCGTCAGCAGCACGGTTGTGCCATTGCGGTTCAAGGATTTGACGTAATCCCAAAGCTGCTCCCGAAGCGCGGCGTCCACGCCAGCAGTTGGCTCATCGAGAACGAGGACTGGCGGATTGTGGACCATCGCCTTGGCGACCATCAGTCGCCGCCGCATGCCTCCGGATAAGCTGCGGGCGGGCGCATCGGCCTTGTCCGCCAGTCCAAGGGCTTCAAGGAGTTCGTCGGTGCGCCGAGCCGCCTTGGGTACGCCGAACAGCCCTGCTTGGAGGTCAAGCACAGCGCGCGCCGGAAAGTAGGGGTCAAGCGTGAGTTCCTGCGGGACGACGCCGATCGAAGCGCGGGCGGCGCGGGGCTCGTCGTCGATGTCGATGCCGCAGATACGTGCGCGGCCGTCTGACTTACGGACGAGTCCGGCCAAAATGTTGATCAAGGTCGATTTCCCGGCGCCGTTCGGCCCAAGGAGGCCGAAGATGGTGCCATGTGGGACAGCGAGGTCCACTCCCCTGAGAGCGTGTTTGCCAGTCTGCTTTGCCGTCCCCGCGTAGACCTTACTGAGGTTCTCGATCTCGACCGCGTTCGTGGGTCCGCCGCCCTGTACCATGGCTTCAGCTACCCCCGCTCGGCACGAACAAGCCGAAGTATATTGACCACGCGCCAAGGGCAGCGAGCAGGAGACCGATGGCGACCGGCACCCGGCTGGAAAGCGACGCCAGCCGGTCAAGGACGTGCCGAGCCGGTCCCCAGAGCAGGGGCACCGCCACTGGGAGCGACAGCGCCAGACCGAACAGCGCCAGGGTAACGAAGCCTCGCACCACCTGCGCCTCACCACCGACCGCAGCCGAGCCAAGCACCGCCGCCAACAGCGGTGCGGCACAGGCCGGGATGTTGAGCGCGAACAGGACGGCCAGCGCCGCGGCTCCTTGGACGGCCGAGAGCCGCCCGAGGCCCGGTCCCAGCGCCTTCATGAGCCGCCCAGCATTGCCCGTCAGGTAGACCAGCCCAAGGACGACGTAGAGAGTGCCCAAGAGCACCCAGCCAGCCCGCTGGAAGCCGGTGAAGGCCGTGCCCACGAGCGCGGCAACGACGCCGAGCAAGCCGATAAGTACGGCACGGGTGAGCGTGAAGACCACCGCCTGCATGACCTTGGTGGCGACCGGCCTTCCCTCCACGGCCTTGATGAAGAGCAGGCTGGACCCGATGGAACACGGTTCAACGAAGCCGAGGAGGCCTAGGCCCACGGGCAGGATCAGGAGTTCGAGCAGGCCCGATCCCATCAGGACTTCAGCCTCCAACCGGTGGCAACAAGGCGGTGGCAGGCAACGGCGAGAAGGATGTTTGCGCCGGTCATCACAGCCAGCCCGACCATCGGAGAGCCGTCGGCGTGGCCGGTCATCCCAAAGCGGAAGCCATCAATCATGTAGAAGAAAGGGTTGGCGCGGATGACCGCCTGGAAGGCGGTGGGCAAGTCGGCGATCGAATAGAAGGTCCCTGACAGGAAGGTGAGCGGCGTGACGACGAAGCTCGTCACCGCGCCGAGGTGGTCCATCTTCTGCGCCCACAGCCCGCCGAGGATACCCAGCAGTCCGAGCAGCATACAGGCGGCGAGTGCATGGAAGGCGATGAAGGCCGGGTGCGCGAGGCCCAATGGGACGAAGGGCCACATAGCGAGGCCGACGACGATGCCGACCAGTAGGCCACGCGTGACCGCGCCAAGCGCGAAGCCCGCGACAAACTCGGAGGGTGAGAGCGGGGCCATGAGGAAATCGCTGATGTTGCCCTGCACCTTGCCGATGAGGAGCGACGACGAGGCATTGGCGAAGGCGTTCTGGGCCATTGCCATCACAACGAGGCCCGGAGCGAGGAAGGCAAGGTAGGGGACACCGCCGACCGCCTCTAGCTGCCCACGGCGGGTCATGACGACGGAGAACACGACGAGGAACAGGAGCGTCGTCACCACGGGCCCAGCCACGGTCTGCGCCGACACCGCAAGGAAGCGGCGGACCTCCCGGCGGTAGAGGGTCCAGAGGCCAATCCAGTTGGCTCTTCTGCGCTTTATCGTTGTCTGTTGCTCGAATGGCTGCATCTCTAGATCAGGCTGATTTTTGCCTCGGTGGGAAGGTCAAGTGCAGCAACAGTTAAATCGCCACGGGTACCTGACAACGCATCTGGTAATCTGGCCTGCCTCTCCCTTCCCGGATCCAGGTCAGTTTCCCTCGCCACGAACGGATGTATCATCAACACCTGGATGGAGATGAGGAGCCAAGCCGATGCGTCGAAACGACTTGCTTGCAGGCTGGCTACTCTTCGTCATGGTGCTGTTGCCTGCGATGCTGCTGGCCCACCCAGCCGCTGCGCACATGCCGAGCGGCAGCGTGCCACCGGCAGGCTTTAGCGAGGGACTGTTTGCGGGTCTGGTGCATCCGGTGGTCGGGCTGGATCATTTGGCTTTTATCGTAGCAGTGGGACTTGCGGCGGGCCTGTCGCGATTTGGCGCGACTTTGCCTTTGTTGTTCGTCGCCGCCTCCGCCGCCGGAGCAGCTATGCATGTGTCCGGGTTGGTCCTTCCCGCAGCGGAACCGCTCATCGCGGTGTCGGTCATGCTGGTAGGTCTCCTTCTGGTTAGCACGAGTGGGCGATCCGCCGTGGTCTGGAGCCTTCTCCTTGCCGTGGCTGGCATCGCCCATGGATATGCCCATGGCGAGGCTGTGATGGGCTCCGGAGCACCAGCAATGCTCGCATATCTGCTTGGCTTGGCATTGACCCAGGGCGGGCTCATGGCCGCCGTCGGCATGCTGGCCTCGCGTTGGTCAAGCGTCCTTCTCATGCCGCGCTTGGCCGGAGGCGCCATCATTGCGATCGGGGCGCTAGCACTAACCACGGTTTCCTTGGCGAGCGGTTGACATCAAGCCTGCCAGCTTAGCTGGTCAGCACCATTCGGACTGGCCCGGTGGGCACGAGCCACCACCAAGCGCTCAGTCGATGCGCACCGCACGCAAGCGCAGCGCATTGCCCACCACGCTGACCGAGGACAGCGCCATGGCTGCTGCCGCGATCACCGGCGAGAGCAGAATGCCGAAAGCCGGGTAGAGCACCCCCGCCGCGATCGGCACCCCGGCCGCGTTGTAGGCAAAGGCAAAGAACAGGTTCTGGCGGATGTTGCGCATCACTGCCCGCGACAGTCGCCGGGCACGCAGGATGCCGGTCAGGTCGCCGCCGAGCAGCGTGACGCCCGCGCTCTCGATCGCCACATCAGTGCCGGTGCCCATCGCGATGCCGACCTCGGCCGCGGCCAGCGCCGGGGCGTCGTTCACGCCGTCGCCCGCCATCGCGACGTGGCGGCCCTCGGCCTTCAACCGCTCGACGATGCGCTGCTTGCCCTCGGGCAGCACCTCCGCCTCGACCTCCGTAATGCCGAGCCGCCGGGCCACTGCCTCGGCCGTGGTGCGGTTGTCGCCAGTCAGCATCACCACCCTCACGCCCTCGGCCGCGAGGCCCGCGAGCGCCGCCGGCGTCGTCTCCTTTACCGGGTCGGCCACCGCCACGATCCCGGCCGGCGCGCCGTCCACCGCCACAAAGAACACCGTGGCGCCGTCACCGCGCAGCCGCTCCGCCTCGGCCGCGAGCGCACCCGGCTCCACGCCGAGCTCGCCCATCAACCGTGCACTGCCCACGGCGATCCGCCGCCCCTCGACCGTACCGGTGACACCCCGCCCCATCGGCGCGTCGAACTCGTCCACGGACGGGACGGAAAGGCCGCGTGCAAGGGCGGCACGGACCACTGCCTCGGCCAGCGGGTGTTGGCTTGGCCGCTCCAGCCCGGCGGCGAGACGCAGAAGCTCATCCTCTGCCATGTCGGCGGTCGGCACCAGAGCAACCACCTCCGGCCGGCCCTGCGTCAACGTGCCGGTCTTATCCACCACCAGCGTGTCGATGCGCTCCAGCCGCTCCAGCGCCTCGGCGTTCTTGATCAGCACGCCCGCCTGGGCACCGCGGCCGACGCCCACCATGATACTCATCGGCGTGGCCAGCCCTAGCGCGCAGGGGCAGGCGATGATCAACACTGTGACGGCGGCGATGAGCCCGAAGGCCAGCCGCGGCTCCGGACCCCAGATGGCCCAAGCGGCAAAGGCCAGCGCGGCGACGGCCATCACGAACGGCACGAACCATCCCGCCACCTGGTCCGCCATCCGCTGGATGGGCGCGCGGGAGCGCTGGGCTCCCGCCACCATGCGCACGATCTGCGCCAGCACCGTGTCCTGGCCCACGCGGTCGGCCCGCATCACGAAGGAGCCCTGGCCGTTCAGGGTGCCGCCGGTGACGCGGGCCCCTACGGCCTTGGAGACAGGCACCGGCTCACCCGTCACCAGGCTCTCGTCCACATTGGAGGCGCCCTCCAGCACCTCGCCGTCCAGCGGCACCTTGTCGCCAGGGCGCACGCGCAATCGGTCGCCGACATGCATATGGGCCAGCGGTACCTCCGCCTCCGACCCGTCCGGACCGAGGCGGCGTGCGGTGGGTGGCGCGAGGTTCAGCAGGGCGCGGATGGCGCCGCCGGTCCGCTCGCGGGCGCGCAGCTCCAGCAGCTGGCCGAGCAGCACGAGGACGACGATGACGGCGGCCGCCTCGAAGTAGACGGCGACGGATCCGTCGCTTGCCCGGAAGGCAGCGGGGAAGATGCCCGGCGCGACGGTCGCCACCACGCTAAACAGCCAGGCAACGCCCGTTCCGAGGGCGATCAGGGTGAACATGTTGAGGTTGCGGCCGACGAGGCTGCGCCAGCCCCGTTCGAAGAAGGGCCAGCCGGCCCAGAGCACCACGGGCGTCGCCAGGGCGAGCTGGATCCAGTTGCCGACCCGTGGCCCGCCCACGAGGTGCATCATGCCGGTCAGGTGGCCTCCCATCTCCAGCAGGAAGACGGGCACCGTCAGCGCCAGGCCGATCCAGAAGCGGCGCGTGAAGTCGATGAGCTCCGGGTTCGGTCTGGTCTCAGCAGATGGAGATTCGGGCTCCAACGCCATGCCGCAGATCGGGCAGCTGCCGGGACCGGCCTGCCGGACCTGTGGGTGCATCGGGCAGGTGTAGATCGCGCCCGGCACCACCGGCTCCGCGCGCAACATGGGCTTGGGTTGCAGGTACTTGGCGGGGTCGGCGACGAACTTCGTCCGGCAGCCGGCCGAGCAGAAATGGTATGCGGCGCCGGCGTGCTCGGCGTGGTGCGGCGTCTTGGCCGGATCCACGGTCATCCCGCAGACCGGATCCTTTGACGTCAGCGCGCCGGTGGAGCCGCGTACCTGCGGATGATGGTCCATGACAGTCCTGCCTTCGTGATGCACCCTGGAAAGGGTTTCCTCCAAAGAAGTCATCCGAAGTGACGGTGTGGGTGCCTGACATAAATCGTTGCAAACGGCAGCATTGATTTGCGAGAGCGCAGTTGGTTATAAGTCGAGTAATTTCAATAAGATAACGAATGGCAATGCCATAATGAGGTGAGGCAGTTCTTGGGAACATGTCTTGTATGTCATTTATGATCCATCTAATTATCGGTCATGCACGGCAGGCAAGAACACGTTCTGCGAGGAGAACCCGGTGAGGCCACCCGCCTCACGCCGGCGTACGCCGCGCAGCGTGGCCGCCTTCTGCGCGGCATCGCGATGGCATTCGCTGCCATGTTGCTGCTGTTGCCGATGCTGGCAGCGGCCGCGGACGTGATGAATTCCTGCACTCAGTTGCGGGAGACGGCCCACGCTACGGCAGGCTCGTCGCTCCATTCATACGGCGACCCAGGCGGGACAGGCGGTCTGGACGGTGTGCGCGGTGCCTGTGCGATGCCTTGTCCCGGCTTGGTCCTGCCGCGGATGACGCTGCAGGTGCCGGCCATGCTGGCCCAGCAGGAAACCCCGTCGGCGGCCTCTCACCCGGCGGGCGAGATGGTGCCCCCGGACCTCCGCCCGCCGCGCCGTGCCGGCTGAACTTCGTCACGCACTTCAAGCCTTGCATGTCCAACCCTAACCCCGATGGGTCGCCCCGCCCAGCGCCACGCTGGCCGGGATGAAAGGAACCCAAAGATGACCATCCATGCTGCTCGCACAGGCCTCCGTGCCGCCCTTCTCGGCACCGTCGCCGCGGTGGCGATCGCCCTTCCCTCCCACGCGCTCGTGATCGAGCCCTTCTCCGCCTACACCGGCACCGCCACCACGACGCAGTACGTTCGCTTCAACCAGGCGGCGCAACAGGTCGACCGTGACTACGTGGCCGGCATGCGTCCGCATCACGCCGGCGCGCTCACCATGAGCCGCGACTACCTCGCCAACCCCGGACGCAGCAGCCCTCTCCTCCAGCAGTTGTCGCGCGCCATCGCGGCAAACCAGGTCTTCGAGATCGCCGTGCTGGACGATGTGCAGCGGAACCTCGACGCCCCGCCGATGCGGCTGCCCTTCGGCGTGCTGATGCAGCCCGTGGCGACCGAGAACATGGGCGGCGACCGCCGTTTCTTCAAAACGCCTATCCCGTCCCCGATCAGCTGGTCGGTCGGTCCCGTGAGCGTGGAAGACGTACGCTTCGCCAAGGCGATGATCATCCACCACGAGGGTGCGGTCGAGATGGCGCGCGACTACCATGCGAACGGCGGGGCGCGGAACCCGTTCCTCCACCTCATGAACACGGACGTGGTCGCCGACCAGACGCAGGAGATCGCGCTGCTTCGCCTGGTCGTCGCCGCCTTCCCAGGCGACGCCAGCCAGGTCGAGGTGCCGCCGTCCATGGTGCATGGCATGGAGGGGATGAACCATGGCCCGCACGGCGGGCACGGCGCTGGCCACCGCGGTCATGCCGCCCCGGCTGCCGCTGGGCGGCCCGCGGCGCACGCCGGCCACCGCCACTGAGGACAAACCCTGGCCCGCTTAGGCGGGCCAGGACCACGTCCCGGCGTCGGCCCCGTCGGCCGTCGCCGATGCTCAGGCGGGCCGTGCGCCGCGCATCCGCATCCAGGGAAAATGCGTGCCGTCGGCCCGCCAAGCCACCACGTCGTAGAGTTCCGGCTCGCGTCCCGGGAC
>JALHNW010000073.1 GCA_022843345.1 Rubritepida sp.
GCATCAACGCCGGCGGGCGGATCAGCGTGCCCGACCTTGGCCTGCGCCTGCTGCTGGAGCAGGACCCGATCGAGGCCCGCGCCATGGCGGAACGGCTGGACGCCGTGAACCGCCGCCGGCAGGAGGTGGAGGCCGGCGTGCTGCAAGGCGCGCTGGAGCTGGGCGAGCGCCAGCGCCAGGATGGCCACGCCGTGCTGCTGGTCAGCGGCGAGGGCTGGCACCCCGGCGTGGTCGGCATCGTCGCCGGGCGCCTGCGCGAGCGCTTCAACCGCCCCGCCTGCGTGGCCGGGGTGGATGGCGCGACGGCCAAGGGGTCCGGGCGCTCGGTGCCGGGGCTGGACCTGGGGGCGGCGGTGATCGCGGCGCGCCAGCACGGCATCCTGTCCGCCGGCGGCGGGCACGCCATGGCGGCCGGCTTCACCTTGGATCCCGGGCGCATCGCCGAGTTCCACGCCCACCTGGACGAGCGCCTGGCCGCCGCCCGCGCCCTGCCGGGCGTGGCGGAGCTGGTGCTGGAAGGCGCGCTGCACCTGCGGGGCGCCACGGTGGAGCTGGCGAAGCAGGTGGAGCGCCTTTCCCCCTTCGGCGCGGGCAACGACGAGCCGGGCTTCGCCATCGCCCGCGCCCGCGTCGTGAAGGCGAGCCGCGTGGGCAAGGAGGGGGCGACGGTCCGCGCCTTCCTGGAGGGCGAGGATGGCGGCCGCCTGAAGGCCGTGTGCTTCCGCGCCAAGGACGGCCCGCTGGCCGAGGCGCTGCTGGCGCCGGGGCAGGGGCCGCTGACGGTGGCGGGCCAGCTGCGCGTGGACCGCTGGAACGACCAGGACGGGGTGTCCTTGCACATCCTGGATGCCGCGCGCCTCGGCTGAGCCGGGAACGAAGCCGATACAGGAATATCATCCGGAAGGTCTGATCTCTGAAAGGAGACCCGCGCGCGGAACAAGGACAGAACTCTTTCCTACAAGGACATTAGTCCAGATTGCCACTTGCAAGGTTGTTATTCCCATCTTAATACTCGCGTAGGTTGTAGGACGTGGTTCCACCCGGACACCGATCCTGGCCTTTCGGGGACGACGATGACGCTTCATATTTCCTACGTGAATGACAAGCTCCGCCTGGACAACGAGGTCCGCCGCAGCCTTGCCGCCTGGCCGCAATGCCCGCCCGGCATGCAGCCATCCGCCAAGCAGCCCGGCACCTGGCTGCGCGCGCGGCCCGAGAATGGCCGCCCCGCCACCCAGCCCTGGCTGAAGATCCCCGGCGCCACCCGCCTGCGGACCCTGCCGGACGGGCTCTACCTCCACTTCTCCCCCCGCGCGGACGAGCCCTACGTGGACATCCTGTGCATCGAGGCGTGCGGCACCGTGCAGAACCTCATGGACAAGCGCTCGCGCTTCGCCCCCTCCGTCACCTCGCTGCTGGCGGTCTGCCCGGTGGACTGGCTCTGCGCCCCCGCGCAGGATGGCAGCACGATCCCGCGCTGGCGGGTGATCGGCATGCTGAAGCGCGAGCCGCGCGAGGCGCTGGTGGTCCCGGTGCGCGACGCCCGCGTGCTCTTCGCGCTGCGGCCCAAGGACTACGCCGGCTTCGCGCAGTCCCAGACCGCGCAGCCGCACGAGTTCTACTGCCCGATGGACACGCTGATCGACGCCGACCCGCAAACCCACCAGGGGCTGCGCGGCCTCATCTCCCGCGCCTCCATGGCCGCCAACTTCATGGAGCTGCCGAGCAACGACCGGCGCTGAGGCTCAGGTCAGCAGCGTCCACAGCATCCGCGAGGAGGTGATCGCCAGGAACAGCGCGAAGGCCCGCTTGAGCAGCAGCGGCGGGATGGAATGGGCGAGCCGCACCCCCCACGGCGTCGCGACGATCGAGGACGGCACGATCAGCGCGAAGCCCACCAGGTTCACCCAGCCCAGCGAGAAGGGCGGCCGCCCCTCCGCCCCCAGCCCCGCCAGCACGAAGCCTATCGTGGCGGGGACCGAGATGATCAGCCCGAAGGCCGAGGAGGTCGCCACCGCCTGGCGGATCGGCGTGCCGAACATGGACAGCACGGGCACCCCCACCGTGCCGCCGCCGATGCCCATCATGGCCGACACCGCGCCGATGAACCCGCCGATCCCCTGCCGGGCCGCGCCTTCCGGCAGGCGGTCCCGCACGCGGAAATCCACCCCCGTGAAGCCCATGTTCGCCGCCACGGCGAGTGCCACCAGCGCGAAGACCAGCGTCAGGCCTGGGCCCTTCATCACCACCGCCAGCGCCGTGCCCAGCAGCACGCCGACCAGGATGGAGGGCGCCAGGGCGCGAAGCAGCCCCATGTCCATCGCCCCCTTCGCCCGGTGCTTTCGGGCCGAGACGATGGAGGTGGGGATGATCGTCGCCAGCGAGGTGGCCACCGCCACCTTCATCTGCGTCGCCTCCGGCACGTCGAACAGCGGCAGGACGTAGAACAGCACGGGCACGATCACGATGCCCCCGCCCACCCCCAGCAGCCCGGCCAGCACGCCCGAGACGAGCCCGGTGAAGGCCATCGCGGCGGCGAGCGCCGCGAGCCACTGCCAATGTTCCATGTGGTCCCCGCCTTCCGCGCCCCGATGGGGTGCCATACCCTCGCCCCCCTGAACTGTCACGATGGCGAAGCGATTGCTCATCACCGATCCCTGGTTCTACGCGCTCGCCATCCCGGCCTTCCTGCTGACCGGCATCAGCAAGGGCGGCTTCGCCTCGGGCGCGGGCAACACGGGCGTGCCGCTGATGTCGCTGGCCATCCCCGTGCCGCAGGCGGCGGGGATCGCGCTGCCGGTGCTCTGCGCCATGGACCTGGTCGCCCTGCGCGCCTGGTGGCGGCGGTGGGATCCGGCGCTGCTGCGCGCGCTCCTGCCGGGGGCAACCTTGGGCATTGCGCTCGGCTGGGCCGCCTTCGGCTTCCTGCCGGACGGCGCGGTGAAGCTGCTGGTGGGCGGACTCACGCTGCTGTTCCTCCTGCGCACGGTGCTGTCGCGCGGCGACGCGGCCGGGGCGGCGCCGTCGGCGGCGCGGCGGTGGCTGCTCTCCGCCGGCTCGGGCTTCAGCTCCTTCATCGCCCATGCGGGCGGGCCGCCGATGGCGATGCTGCTGTTTCCCATGCGGATGCCGCGGGCCACGCTCTCGGCCACCACCGTCGCCTTCTTCGCCACGGTCAACTTCGCCAAGCTGCTGCCCTATGGCGCGCTGGGCGTGCTGTCCGCGCAGAACCTGCTGACCTCGCTGGTGCTGCTGCCGCTGGCGCCCCTGGGCATCCGGCTGGGGATCTGGCTGGCTTCGCGCCTGTCCGACCGCGCCTTCTACCGCGTGGTGCACGTGCTGCTGCTGGGCACCTCGCTCCAGCTCATCTAGGAAGGGATGGCGCGATGATGCTGGGCGTCCTCGGCGGGATGGGGCCCCTGGCCTCGGCGGAGTTCATGCGCCAGCTGACCCTGCTGACGCCGGCAGCCCGCGACCAGGACCACATCCCCGCCGTGCTCTGGAGCGACCCGCGCGTGCCGGACCGCACCGCTGCCCGCCTCGGTGGCGGGGAGGACCCGCTTCCCGCCCTGCTCGCCGGCCTGCGCGCCCTGGAGCGGGCGGGGGCCGGGGCCGTCGCCATCCCCTGCAACACCGCGCATGGCTGGTTCGACGCCATGCAGGCCGCAACCCCCCTGCCGATCCTGCACATCGTGGACGCCGCCGCCGCCGAGCTCGCGCGGCTCGCCGTGCCGGACGGCCCGGTCGGGCTGCTCGGCACCGCGGCGACGCTGGAGATGGGGCTCTACCAAGCGCGCATCGGGCGCGAATGCATCACCCCCGACGGCGCAGAGATGGCCCGCCTCGTCACCCCCGCCATCGCCCTGGTGAAGGCCAACCGCGTGGCCGAGGCGCACGCCCCCCTGGCCGAGGCCGCGCGCCTGCTCGTGGCGCGCGGCGCCCGCGCGGTCGTGCTGGGCTGCACCGAGATCCCGCTGGGCATCGCCGCCGGCCCCGCGCTGCCCTTCCCGGTGGTGGACACGGTGGCGGCCCTGGCGCGGGCCGCCATCCGCCATTGCCGTCAGACGCCCGGTGCCGCTGCCACGAACTTGGTCAGCAGGTAGGCGTCCAGCCCTTCCGGCCCGCCCTCGGAGCCGTGGCCGGAATCCTTGATGCCGCCGAAGGGCGTCTCGGCGACGCTGATGCCGAAGGTGTTGATCCCCAGCATCCCGCTCTCCACCCGCTCGGCCAGGCGCTGCTGGCGGTCGGCGTCCTTGGTGAAGGCGTAGGCGGCCAGGCCGAAGGGGAGGCGGTTCGCCTCGGCCACCGCCTCGTCCTCCGTCGAGAAGCGGTTGATCAGCGCCACCGGGCCGAAGGGCTCCTCCGTCATCATGCGCGCGCCCAGCGGCACGTCGGACAGCACGGTGGGGCGGAAAAAGAAGCCCTCATTGCCCATGCGCTCGCCGCCCGTGTGCAGCTTGGCGCCCTTGGCCACCGCGTCGCCGATGAAGGCGGTCATGGCGTCCACCCGGCGCGGATTGGCCAGCGGGCCCATCTGGATGCCCGCCTCCATGCCGTTGCCGATGGCCAGCGCGTTGGCGGCCTTCGTGAAGCTCTCCACGAAGGCGGCGTGGCGGCTCTCATGCACCAGGAAGCGGGTGGGCGAGACGCAGACCTGGCCGGCGTTGCGGAACTTGCCGGCCGCGGCCATCGCCGCCGCCTTCTCGGCATCCGTGTCGTCGAACACCAGCACGGGGGCGTGCCCGCCCAGCTCCATCGTCGTGCGCTGTGCCTTCTCGGCCGCCAGCTTCATCAGCATCTTGCCCACGGCGGTGGAGCCGGTGAAGGACACCTTGCGGATGACGTCGCTGGCCATGATGTGGGTGGACACCTCGCCCGGCACGCCGAACACCACCTGGATGACGCCGGGAGGGGCGCCCGCCTCCGTGATCAGCCGCGCCATCTCCAGCGCCGTGGCCGGCGTCTCCTCGGAGGGCTTGATGATGCAGGGGCAGCCGGCGGCCAGGGACGCCGCCATCTTGCGCGCCGGCGTGATGGCCGGGAAGTTCCACGGCGCGAAGGCGGCCGAGACGCCCACCGGCAGCCGGTGCACCAAGTGGCGCGTGCCCGCCCCGCGCGAGGGAATGATGCGGCCGTAGGCGCGCTTGCCCTCCTCGGCCATGAACTCGAACACGTCGGCGGCGGCGAGGACCTCCATCTTCGCCTCGGCGTGCGGCTTGCCTTCCTCCATGGTCAGCATGGCGGCGATGCGGTCGGCGCCCGCGCGCATCCCGTCGGCGACCTTGCGCAGAACGGCGGCGCGCGCGTAGGCCGAGGTGCCGGCCCAGACGGGCAGGGCGGCGGCGGCGGCCTCCAGCGCGCGGTCCAGGTCGCCCTTGGAGGCGTGGGGCAGGGTGCCCAGGCTCTGCCCGGTGGCCGGGTTCAGCACGGGCTCGCTGGCGCGCCCCTCGGCGCCGAGCCACTCGCCGGCGATGAGAAGCTTGAGCGCGGGATAGTCATGGGCCATGGGGCGATCCTCCGTTTCGGCGGCAGGATAGGGGCGATCGCCCTGGCCGGGTAGCGGGGGGCCTTCAGCCCCGCGTCAGCACTCGCAGCCCGGCGCCGGCGCGTGCGAGCCGCGGGTGATGTGATGGTCCACCCACTCGGCCACCAGCCGCCGCGCCTCGCCCACCGACGCCTCGGGGTGGTGGACGCGGTACAGGGTGGTGCAGGCCTGGAAGGCCGCGAAGTCGTTCTGGCCGACGTCGCGCAACTCCCGATAGGCGGTGACGACGGCACGCTCGCAGCGCCGGGCGATGTGGCTGTAGTCGCGACCCATGAGATCCTCCGAGTTGCGAATCAATCGCAACACGAGGGTAATCTAGCGATCCCTGAACACACGTTCAAGTGAGTCGCGCGTCACGCGCGGGAAACCGCCTCCGCGATCGCCTTGCCCACGTCCACCGTGCCGGCCTGGCCGCCCAGGTCGCGCGTGCGCGGGCCGCCGTCACGCAGCAGCGCCTCGATGGAATCGGTGATGGCCTTGGCCGCCTCCCGCTCTCCCAGGTGGTCCAGCATCATCGCACCCGACCAGACCTGCCCGATCGGGTTCGCCACCCACTTCCCCGCGATGTCGGGCGCCGAGCCGTGCACCGGCTCGAACATGGAAGGGTGGTCCTTCTCCGGGTTGATGTTGGCGGAGGCCGCGACGCCGATGGAGCCCGCCACCGCCGGCCCCAGGTCGCTCAGGATGTCGCCGAACAGGTTGGAGCCGACCACCACGTCGAACCAGTCCGGGTGCTGCACGAAATGGGCGCACAGGATGTCGATGTGGAACTGGTCCGTCGCCACCTCGGGGTAGTGCTTCGCCATCGCGTCGAAGCGCTCGTCCCAATAGGGCATGGTGAAGGTGATGCCGTTGGACTTGGTGGCGCTCGTCACCTTCTTCCGCGCGCGCGTCATCGCCAGTTCGAAGGCGTATTTGATGATGCGGTCGGTGCCCGTGCGCGTCAGGATGGATTGCTGGGACACGAATTCGCGGTCCGTGCCCGGGAACATGCGCCCGCCGACGGAGGAATACTCGCCCTCCGTGTTCTCGCGCACCACGTAGAAGTCGATCTCGTGCGGCGCGCGGTCGGCCAGCGGCGTCTTCACGCCTGGCAGCAGCTTGCAGGGGCGCAGGGACACGTACTGGTCGAAGCCGCGCCGGATCGGGATCAGCAGGCCCCAGAGGGAGACGTGGTCCGGCACGCCGGGCCAGCCCACCGCGCCCAGGAACACCGAGTCGCTGTCACGCAGCTGGTCCAGCCCGTCATCGGGCATCATCTTGCCGGTCTTGGCGTAGGTCTCGCAGGACCAGTCGTAATGCGTCAGCGCCAGGTCGAAGCCGAAGCGCCGCGCGGCGGCATCCAGCACGCGCAGCCCCTCGGGCGTGGTTTCCTTGCCGATGCCGTCGCCGGGGATCACGGCGATGCGATGGGTGCGTGCGGCCATTGACGCGCTTCCTCTGCCTGGACGGCGGATGGGTTACGCCCGCCGCCCCCGCCCGGCAAGCCGCCACCCCGCCGCCAGCAGCACGAACCCGGCCAGCCACAGCCCGGCCTGCACCGCCGGCCGCGGCCCGAAATCCCAGGCGCCGCGCCAATCCCAGTTCGCCGCCCAGACGCGCCCGGCCGGCAGCGCCGTCAGGGCGGCATACCAGGCCCATTCCAGGGCCGCGGCCGCCAGCGTCGCCGCGACCACCAGGGCCGCCAGCACCGGCAGGCTGCGCTGGCGCGCCGCCGGCAGCAGCCGCCACAGCAGCAGCCCCAGGATCAGCCCGGCATGGAACACGGATGGCGAGATGTCGGCCTTGCTCTGGATGAAGGCGTGCAGCAGCGCCAGCGCGGTGACCGGGAACACCAGCCGGTGCAGCCGCTTCCAGCCGCGCCCGAGCCGCTTCATCGCCGCATCCGTGCTGGTCCACCCCAGCCAGACGAGGCCCAGCAGCGCCAGCGTGCCGATGGCCAGGTAGATGCGCTGGACGATCTCGCTCAGCACCATCACCAAATTCCCATTCTGCAGTGCGGCGTAGAGAACGAGGTGCCCCGCCGCCCAGGCGAGCGCCCCCAACCCCACCATGCGGCGCAGCGCGAGGATGCGCGGCTCGCCCAGGATGCGCCCGATGGGCGTCACCGCCAGGGCCAGCGCCAGGAAGCGCAGCGCCCAGCGCCCGCTCTCGTGCATCGCCTGGTTGCGCGGCTCCGGCCCCAGGCCGTCGGTCAGCGCCCGCCACAGGATCCACAGCGCCGGGGCGAGCAGCAGCGCGAAGACCGCGGCGCGCAGCGCGGAGAAGCGCCCCTGCCGGTCGGTCCACGGGATCAGATCCATCCGCGCGCCCGGATCGCTGCCGCGACCCGGCCCGTCTCGTCCAGCGGCAGGCGCGGC
>JALHNW010000074.1 GCA_022843345.1 Rubritepida sp.
GGCTGGACCGGCTGCTGGCCGCGCTGGAGCGGGAAAAGGCCCCCGCCCGCCGCGCGCGGGGCGAAAGGTTGCGCGCCGCCGGCCGGAAGCTGGACCTGGGAAGCGAGGCCGGGAAGGCCTGGCGCACCGGCCGCGCCCTGCTGGACGGCTTCACCCGCCGGAAATAGCTGCCCCCCATTGGTTGCCGCGCTGCAAGGCGTGTGTTAGAGCGCCCGCGCCGTCCGGGGGGTTCCGTGCGGACATTTCCAGGAACAGGACCGGGACCGCCAGGTGGCCGAGACCATTTCCCAAGACACGCCGGTCGCCGAGCGCTACGCGCTCGCCCTGCTGGGCCGTGCCGACGACCTTCGCGCGTCCGATCCGGGCGCGCTGGACGCCATCGCCGCCGGGCTGGCGCAGCTGGCCCGCATGGCCGGCGAGGGCGGCGCGTTCCCCGCCTTCCTGTCCGACCCGCGGCTGTCCGCGAAGGACCAGCTTTCCGCCGTGATGGCGCTGGCCGAGCGCGCGGGGGTGCACCGCGAGGTCCGCAACTTCCTGGGCGTGCTGGTGCAGAACCGCCGCCTGTCCGCCCTGCCGGGCGTGGCCGCGGCCTTCGGCGCCAAGCTGGCGCAGCGGCGCGGCACCCAGGTGGCGCACGTCACCTCGGCCTTCCCGCTGTCCGACGTGCAGCGCGCCGGCATCGTCGCGCGGCTGACGGAAAGCGGCTATTCGGGCGTGCAGCTGGACGAGACGGTGGACCGCGCCATCCTTGGCGGGCTGATCGTGCGGATCGGCTCTCGCCTCTACGACAACTCGATCAAGTCCAAGCTGCAGCGCCTGCAGTACGCGATGAAGGGAGCCGCCTGAGATGGACATCCGTCCGGCCGAAATTTCCGAGATCCTCAAGCAGCAGATCGCGAGCTTCGACAGCGAGGCGAACGTCGCCGAGGTCGGCACCGTGCTGACGGTGGGCGACGGCATCGCCCGCGTCTATGGCCTGCAGAACGTGATGGCGGGCGAGCTGGTGGAGTTCCCCTCCGCCGGCATCAAGGGCATGGCGCTGAACCTCGAGACCGACAATGTCGGCGTCGTGATCTTCGGCAACGACCAGGGCGTGAAGGAAGGCGACACGGTGCAGCGCACCGGCGCCATCGTGGACGTGCCCGTGGGCAAGGGCCTGCTGGGCCGCGTGGTGGACGGGCTGGGCAACCCGATCGACGGCAAGGGCCCGCTGACCGACGTGGTCCGCCGCCGCGCCGAGCTGAAGGCGCCGGGCATCATCCCGCGCAAGTCCGTGCATGAGCCGATGCAGACCGGCATCAAGGCGATCGACGCGCTGATCCCCATCGGCCGCGGCCAGCGCGAGCTGATCATCGGCGACCGCCAGACCGGCAAGACCGCCGTGATCCTGGACACGATCATCAACCAGAAGGGCGTGAACGCCCAGGGCGATGAGTCGAAGAAGCTGTACTGCATCTACGTCGCCATCGGGCAGAAGCGCTCGACGGTGGCCCAGCTGGTGAAGCAGCTGGAGGAGAGCGGCGCGCTCGAATACTCCATCATCGTCGCCGCCACGGCGTCCGACCCGGCGCCGATGCAGTTCCTGGCGCCCTACACCGGCTGCGCCATGGGCGAGTTCTTCCGCGACAACGGCATGCACGCCGTCATCTTCTACGACGACCTGTCCAAGCAGGCCGTCGCCTACCGCCAGATGTCGCTGCTGCTGCGCCGCCCGCCGGGCCGCGAGGCCTATCCGGGCGACGTGTTCTACCTGCACTCGCGCCTGCTGGAGCGCGCGGCGAAGATGAACGACGATTTCGGCGCGGGCAGCCTCACGGCGCTGCCGGTGATCGAGACGCAGGCGGGCGACGTGTCGGCCTACATCCCGACCAACGTCATCTCCATCACGGACGGCCAGATCTTCCTGGAGACGGAGCTGTTCTTCAAGGGCATCCGCCCGGCGGTGAACGTCGGCCTGTCGGTGTCGCGCGTCGGATCGGCGGCGCAGATCAAGGCGATGAAGCAGGTGGCCGGCAAGATCAAGCTGGAGCTGGCGCAGTATCGCGAGATGGCGGCCTTCGCCCAGTTCTCGTCGGACCTGGACGCCTCCACCCAGGCGCTGCTGGCGCGCGGCGCCCGGCTGACCGAGCTGCTGAAGCAGCCGCAGTTCAAGCCGGTCCCGGTGGAGGAGCAGGTGATCGCGATCTTCGCCGGCACCCGCGGCTACCTCGACACGCTGCCGGTGAACAAGGTGGGCGAGTTCGAGAGCCGCCTGCTGGGCGAGCTGAAGTCCTCCCAGCCGGACATCATCAACAGCATCCGCGCGGACCGCGAGATCAAGAAGGAAACCGAGGCCAAGCTCGTTTCCTTCCTGGACAGCTTCGCCAAGTCCTTCGCCTGAACGGACACCGGCCATGCCCAGCCTGAAGAGCCTGCGCATGCGGATCAACAGCGTGAAGTCCACGCGGAAGATCACGCAGGCGATGAAGATGGTGGCCGCCGCCAAGCTCCGCCGCGCGCAGAGCCAGGCGGAGGCCGCGCGCCCCTATGCCGTGCGGATGGAGCGCATGCTGGCGTCCCTCGGCGCCTCGGTCGCCGGCACGCCGGATGCGCCGAAGCTCCTGGTCGGCTCGGGCGGCGATGCGGTCCACCTGCTGGTGGTGGTGACGGCGGATCGCGGCCTGGCCGGGCCGTTCAACACGAACGTCGGCCGCTTCGCCCGTGCCCGCATCCGCGAGCTCGAGGCGCAGGGCAAGACGGTGAAGCTGCTGACGGTGGGGCGCAAGGGCGCGGCCTACCTGAAGCGGGAGTTCGCCTCGCGCGTCGTCGGCGAGATCTCCTTCGCCGGCAAGAAGCGCCTGGAGTTCTCGGATGCGTCCGAGGTCGCCGCCCGCATCACCGCGATGCTGGAGGCGGGCGAGTTCGACGTCTGCGCGCTGGTCTACAACCGCTTCCGCAACGTGATGACGCAGGTGCCGACCGAGCAGCGCCTGATCCCGGCGCCGCTGCCCGAGGCCGGCTCGCCCGCCGATTCCGGCGGCGCGCTGTACGAGTACGAGCCCACCGAGGAAGAGATCCTCGCCCAGCTGCTGCCGCAGAACCTGGCGATCCAGGTGTATCGCGCGCTGCTGGAGAGTGCGGCGGGCGAGCAGGGCAGCCGCATGACGGCGATGGACAACGCCACGCGCAACGCGGGCGAGATGATCAACAAGCTGACGCTGAACTACAACCGCACGCGACAGGCCAACATCACCAAGGAGCTGATCGAGATCATCTCCGGTGCCGAAGCCGTCTAAGGAGCCACGACGATGAAGAACAATGTCGGTCAGGTCACGCAGGTTCTCGGCGCCGTGGTGGACGTGCAGTTCCCCGCCGAGCTGCCGGCCATCCTCAACGCGCTGAACGTGGACGTGAACGGGCACAAGCTCGTGCTCGAGGTCGCGCAGCACCTGGGCGAGCGCACGGTGCGCACCATCGCCATGGACACGACGGACGGCCTGACGCGCGGCGCGCAGGCCGTTGACACGGGGGCCGGCATCTCGGTGCCGGTGGGCGTGGGCACGCTGGGGCGCATCCTGAACGTGATCGGCGAGCCGATCGACGAGCGCGGCCCGGTGCCGGCCGCCGCCTACTACCCGATCCACCGCGAGGCGCCCTCCTTCGACGAGCAGGCGACGAGCGCGGAGATCCTGGTCACCGGCATCAAGGTGATCGACCTGCTGGCCCCCTACCTGAAGGGCGGCAAGATCGGCCTGTTCGGCGGCGCCGGCGTCGGCAAGACCGTGACGATCCAGGAGCTGATCAACAACATCGCCAAGGCGCATGGCGGCGTGTCCGTCTTCGCCGGCGTGGGCGAGCGCACGCGCGAGGGCAACGACCTCTACCACGAGATGGTGGATGCCGGCGTCATCAAGCTGAACGACGGCAACACCGAGGGCTCCAAGGTGGCGCTGGTCTATGGCCAGATGAACGAGCCGCCGGGTGCGCGCGCCCGCGTGGCGCTGTCGGGCCTCAGCCTCGCGGAATACTTCCGCGACGAGCAGGGCCAGGACGTGCTGTTCTTCATCGACAACATCTTCCGCTTCACCCAGGCGGGCGCGGAAGTGTCGGCGCTGCTGGGCCGCATTCCGTCGGCCGTGGGCTACCAGCCGACGCTGTCCACCGACATGGGCGCGCTGCAGGAGCGCATCACCTCCACCAAGAAGGGCTCGATCACCTCGGTGCAGGCGATCTACGTGCCCGCCGACGACCTGACCGACCCGGCGCCGGCCACCTCCTTCGCGCACCTGGATGCGACGACGGTGCTGAACCGCTCGATCGCGGAACTCGGCATCTTCCCGGCCGTGGACCCGCTCGACTCGACGTCGCGCGCCATGGACCCGCGCGTGGTCGGCACCGAGCACTACGAGACGGCGCGCGAGGTCCAAAAAATCCTGCAGACCTACAAGTCGCTGCAGGACATCATCGCCATCCTGGGCATGGATGAGCTGTCGGAGGAGGACAAGCTGGTCGTGGCGCGCGCGCGCAAGATCCAGCGCTTCCTGAGCCAGCCCTTCCACGTGGCCGAGGTCTTCACCGGCACGCCCGGCGTCTTCGTGAAGCTGGAGGACACGATCCGCAGCTTCGCCGCCATCTGCAAGGGCGAGTGCGACCACCTGCCGGAAGCGGCCTTCTACATGGTCGGCACGATTGAAGAGGCCGTGAAGAAGGGTGAGACGCTGAAGCAGGCCGCGTAAACGGCCTCTTCAATCGTTTGTTTTTGTGCCCTCAGACGCCGGGCGGCGGCATCCGCCGCCTTGGCTTCCGCGCCGCTTGAGGCGCGCCAACCGCACGGTTGGTCTGGGCGCGGCGGCGGCCTTGCCGCCGCACTCTCCATCGGCGGTGTCGGCCCTCGCCGGCCACCGCATCCGGTAGGTCCCAGGGGGCGCACATGGCCAACTTCCAGCTCGAACTCGTCTCGCCGGAAAAGCTCCTCCTCTCGCGCGAGGTGGAGATGGCGATCATCCCCGCCGCCGAGGGCGAGATGGGCGTGCTCGCCGGCCACGCGCCGATGATCGTGGCGCTGCGCGGCGGCACCATCCGCGTGCGCGAGAACGGCGCCGAGACCGAGCGCCTCTTCGTCGCCGGCGGCTTCGCCGAGATCACCCCCACCCGCGTCACCGTCCTGGCCGACGAGGCGACCCCGGTCGCCGAGCTCAGCCGCGCCGAGGCCGACCGCCGCGTGGCCGAGGCCCAGGCCGCCTACGACGCCGCCGCCATGGACACGCCCGAGCGGCGGGACGCCGCCATGGCGCGCCTGCTGGCGATGCGCGCCATGAAGGACGCGGCGCAGGCGGCTTGATCAAGCGCGCGCACAGGCGCATCTGGCGCGCATGAAGCACTGGACGATCGAACAGGTGGCGTGGGATCGGTTCGATCCCACCAAGGTGGATGCCGGCGTCATCCCGCTGGTCAAGGCCGCCGCGATGGTCGAGCGCAACGGCGACGACTACGCCGCCTACCTGAAGTCCGTCTTCGTGGGCGACCCCGACTTCGCCGCCGCCGCCGACAACTGGGCGGAGGAGGAGAACCAGCACGGCGACGCGCTGGGCCGCTGGGCGACGCTGGCCGACCCCACCTTCGACTACCCCGCCGCCTTCGCCCGCTACCGCGCCGGCTTCAAGATAGACATCACCGCCGACGCCTCCGTCCGCGGCTCCCGCACGGGCGAGCTGATCGCGCGATGCATGGTCGAGACGGGCACCTCCTCCTACTACACCGCGCTGGGCGAAGCTTCGGAGGAGCCGGTGCTGAAGGAGATCTGCCGCCTCATCGCCGCCGACGAGTACCGGCACTTCAAGCTCTTCTACGACCACATGAAGCGCTACCTCCAGCGCGAGAACCTGTCCTTCCCCCGGCGCCTGCGCGTGGCCATGGGCCGCATCGGCGAGACGGAGGATGACGAGCTGGCCTTCGCCTACCACTGCGCGAACGAGCCGGAATCGCTGGCCTACGACCACGGCCGCTGCTCCGCCGCCTACATGGGCCGCTCCATGTCCTACTACCGCTTCCGCCACATCGAGCGGGGGATGGGCATGATCTTCAAGTCCATCGGGCTGGAGCCGCGCGGCCGCATGTCCGCCATCGCCGCCCGCGCGTCGTGGAAGCTGCTGGAATGGAAGCGCGACCGCTTCCTGGCCCAGGCCGCCTAGCCTGTTTTCAAGCTGGCCGGACCCGGCCAGCGGCTCGGAAAACCAGGCTCAGCAACGCCTGGACCCGTTGGAGCGTGACGCAGTCACGCGGAAACGGGGCTAGGGGTAGCCGCCGCGCGCCCGCCGTGGCATCCCGCCCGCGCGCCATGCCCGCCCTGCTGCCCCTCCTCCTGCTGAGCCTGCCGCTCGCCCTCGTCTCGGCCGCGACGGTGCGCGCGATGATCGCCTGGCCGATCCTGGACCACCCGAACCACCGCTCGGCGCACCACCGGCCGACGCCGAAGGGCGGCGGGCTGGGGCCGGTCTTCGCCTTCATCCTGGGGATGCTGGCGCTCTACCACGCCGCCCCCTTCGCCCCGCTGGCCGAGCCGCGCTACACCGGCCTCGTGCTGGCCGCGGTGGCCATGGCCGGCGTCGCGCTGGCCGACGACGTGCGCGACTTCCGCTTCATCGTGAAGCTGCTGGCCCAGGCCGCGGCGGCCGTCGTCGCCATCGCCGCCGGGCTGGTGCTGACCCGCCTGTCCCTGCCGCTGGTGGGCGAGGTGGAGCTGGGCGCGCTGGGCGTCGCCCTCACCCTGTTCTGGATCATCGGCTGCACCAACGCCGTGAACTTCATGGACGGGCTGGACGGGCTGGTGGGCGGGGTGGTGCTCGTCGCCTGCCTCGCGCTGGCCGCCATCGGCGCGATCGAGGGCGGGGTCTTCGTCCTCGCCGCCTCCTTGTTCCTTGCCGCCGGCTTCGCGGGCTTCCTGCCCTTCAACATCCACCCCGCGCGCATCTTCATGGGCGATGTGGGCAGCCAGTTCGCCGGCTTCATGCTGGCGGTGCTGGGCGTGGCGGCGGCGGGGTTCGAGGCGAACCAGCTGTCCTTCCTCGTCGTGCCGCTGCTGCTGAACGGGCTGCTGTGGGACGCGGCCTTCACCCTCCTCCGCCGGGCGCTCGCCGGCGAGCGGGTGAGCGAGGCGCACCGCTCGCACCTCTACCAGATGGCGCAGCGCGCCGGGGTGCCGACGCGCCTGGTGGCCGCCGCCCATTGGGGCTTCGCGCTGCTGGGCGCGGCGCTGGCGCTGGTCTTCCTGGCCCTGCCGGCCGAGCACAAGCCGCTGGTGGTCCTGCCCGCGCTGCTGGCGCAGGCGGGCTGGACGCTGTGGGTGGTGCGCCGGATGCGCCGCGCCGGCCTTTCCTGGCGCTGAAGCCTCAGTTCAGCTTGTCCAGCTTCGCCTCGCGCAGGAAGTCGTCCGTGGTCTTCACCAGCGGGCGCTCGCCGGCGGCGTAGGGGTCCATGCGGGATTCCGTGGCCTCGACCACGCGGCAATCCTCGCACAGCTCCAGCGCCCGCAGGCGCGCCGGGTCCTGGAACATCCAGTGGCCGGAGGCGACGAGCTTCGCCTTCACCCGCTCGATGGAGGAGCGCATGCCGAAGGGCTTGGCGCAGCGCAGGCAGGCGGCCGGCTCCTCCTCCTTCACCACGCGGATCGCCGACGCCTCCGGTCGCAGGTCCAGGCGGGGCTCCAGGCTGATCACCTTCTCCGGGCAGGTGGCGACGCACAGGCCGCATTGCACGCAGGCATCCTCCAGGAAGCGCAGCTGCGGCGTCTCGGGGTTGGCGGTGAATGCGCTGGTCGGGCAGACCATGGTGCAGGCCAGGCACAGGGTGCAGCCGGCCGTGTCCACCTTGGCCAGGCCGAAGGGCGCGCCGGCCG
>JALHNW010000075.1 GCA_022843345.1 Rubritepida sp.
CGCGCCGCCGCCGAGGGGCTGCGCCGCCTGGGCGCGGGGCCGAGCACGCAGGTTGCGCTCTGCCTGCCCAACTCGGCCGCCTTCGTCGTCGCCTATTTCGGCGCGCTGGAGGCGGGCGCGGCCGTCACCGCCATCCCGCCCCTGCACGTGGAGGAGGAGATGGCCGCCCAGCTGCGCGATTCCGGCGCGGCGATCCTCGTCACCTGCGACCTCGCGCCCCTGCTGCCGCGCGCCCTGTCCATCCTGGCGGGCGGCACGACGGCGCTGCGCCACGTCTCGGTCGCGCGCTTCCACCGCGAGATGCCCGCCCTCAAGGGCCTGGCCTTCCGCCTGCTGAAGCGCCGCTCGCTGGCCGCCATCCCGCGGGGCGACGCGCGGGTGGGCGATTTCGACGCCATGGCCGCGCTGCCGCCCATCGCCGCCGCGCCCGCGGTGGCGCCCGATGGCCTCGCGGTGCTGCAATACACCGGCGGCACCACGGGCACGCCCAAGGGCGCGATGCTGTCCCACGCCAACCTGGCCGCCAACGCCCGGCAGGTGGTGGCCTGGTTCACCACCTCCGTCCCGGGGGCGGAGGTCACGCTGGCCGTCATCCCCTTCTTCCACGTCTTCGCCATGACGGTGGCGATGAACGCGGCCCTGGCCGGGGGCTCGTGCCTCGTCATGCAGCCGCGCTTCGACTGGTCCATGCTGAAGGCCGCGCTGCGCCGCACGAAGCCCACCGTCTTCCCCGGCGTGCCCACCCTGTTCCAGGCGGTGATGGACCGCGGCGCGAAGCCGGCGCTGCTCGCCTCCGTGAAGGCCTGCATCTCCGGCGGCGCGCCGCTGCCCGCGCAGGTGAAGGAGGATTTCGAGCGCCTGGCCGGCTGCACCCTGGTGGAAGGCTACGGCCTGACCGAGAGCTCCCCCGTCGCCTTCTGCAACCCGCTGGAGGGCGAGAACCGGGCGGGCACCATCGGCCTGCCGCTGCCCGGCGTGACCCCCGCCCTGCGCTCCCTCGACGATCCCTCGCGCGAGGTGGCGCCGGGCGAGCGGGGCGAGCTGTGCCTGAAGGGCCCCAACGTCATGGCGGGCTACTGGAACCGCCCGGCGGAAACGGCGGCCGCCTTCACCCCCGACGGCTTCCTGCGCACCGGCGACGTGGGGGTGATGGACGCGGAGGGCTACGTCACGCTGGTGGACCGCATCAAGGACCTGATCCTGGTCAGCGGCTTCAACGTCTATCCCCGCACGGTGGAGGAGGCGATCCACCGCCACCCGGACGTGGCGGCCGTCACCGTGGTGGGCATGCCCCACCCCACCAAGGGCGAGGCGCCGGCCGCCTTCGTGCAGCCGCGCCAGGGCAGCGCGCTTTCCGCCGCGGCGCTGCGCGACTTCCTGCACGACAAGCTGTCCCCGCTGGAGATGCCGCGCCTGATCGAGCTGCGGGCCGAGCTGCCGCGCACCGCGGTCGGCAAGCTCAGCCGCAAGGAGCTGCGCGCCGAGCTGATGGGACGGCGCGCATGATGACGGTGAACGAGCTGGCGGCCGAGCTGGGCATCACCGCCCGCGCCATCCGCTTCTACGAGGCCAAGGGCCTGCTGAGCCCGGCGCGCGACGGCCACAACGGCCGCGTCTTCGGGCGGCGCGACCGCGGGCGGCTGCTGCTGGTGCTGCGCGGCAAGGCGCTGGGCTTCAGCCTCGACGAGATCCGCGGCTACCTCGACCTCTACGACGCCGACCCCACCCAGCGCACCCAGCTGCACGACCTGCTGGGCAAGGTGCGCGCGCGCATAGCGGCGCTGGAAGGCCAGCGCCAAGCGTTGGAGCAGACCCTGGCCGAGCTGCGCGACATCGAGCGCCAGGCGCTCGCCGCATTCGCCGAAACGGAGGACACGCCCGCATGACCGAGATCGTGATCGCGGCCTATCGCCGCTCGCCCTTCCACTTCGCGCACAAGGGCGCCCTGGTGAAGCTGCGCCCCGACGAGATGGCCGCCCAGGTGGTCCGCGCCCTGCTGGACGACACGGGCGTGGACCCGGCCACCATCGAGGACGTCGTGGTGGGCTGCGCCTTCCCCGAGGGCGAGCAGGGGCTGAACGTGGCGAAGCTGATCGCCTTCCTGGCCAAGCTGCCGGAATCGGTGGCCGGCGCCACGGTGAACCGCTTCTGCGGCTCCTCCATGCAGTCCGTCCACCAGGCGGCGGGGGCCATCATGATGGGCGCGGGCGAGGCCTTCCTGTGCGCGGGCGTCGAGAGCATGTCGCGCGTGCCGATGATGGGCTTCAACCCCCTGCCCCACCCCGGCCTCGCCGAGAGCTTCCCCCAGGCCTACATGGGCATGGGCGAGACGGCGGAGAACGTGGCCCGCCGCCACCAGGTGACCCGCGCCGACCAGGAGGCCTTCGCCGCGGAGAGCCACCGCCGCGCCGCCGCCGCCCAGGCCGAAGGCCGGCTGGCCGGCGAGATCGCGCCCGTCACGGTGGGCGGCGCCACCGTGGACGGCGACGGCTGCATCCGCCCCGACACCACGGCCGAGGGGCTGGCCGGGCTGAAGCCCGCCTTCCGCGCCGATGGGACCGTCACCGCCGGCACCTCCTCGCCGCTCACCGACGGCGCGGCGGCGCTGCTGGTCTGCACGATGGACTACGCCCGCGCGCACGGCCTTTCGCCGCTGGCGAAGGTGAAGTCCGTCGCCGTCGCCGGCTGCGCGCCGGAGGTGATGGGGATGGGCCCCGTGGACGCCTCGCGCAAGGCCTTGGCGCGGGCCGGCATCACGGCGAAGGAGCTGGATTTGGTGGAGCTGAACGAGGCATTCGCCAGCCAGGCCATCGCCTGCATCCGCGAGCTGGGGCTGGACGGGGCGAAGGTGAACCTGGATGGCGGGGCCATCGCGCTCGGCCACCCACTGGGGGCCACGGGGGCGCGCATCGTGGGCAAGGCGGCGGCGCTGCTGCAACGCGAGGGCGGGCGCTACGCCCTGGCCAGCCAGTGCATCGGCGGCGGCCAGGGCATCGCGACGGTGCTGGAGGCGGTGTGATGGCGTCGGGGAACGGCGTGAACCCACCGGACGCCGGGGGCGCCACGACCGGCGCCCCCCTGGTGGAGCCGGAGCTGCGCGCCGTCGGGGCGCCCGTGCCGAAGGCCAGCCCGCCAGGCGGCGCCATCCGCAAGGTCGCCGTGATCGGCGCCGGCGTGATGGGTGCAGGCATCGCCGCCCATTGCGCCAATGCCGGCGTGCCCACCGTGCTGCTGGACATCGTGCCCGGCGGCGCGGCCCGCGCGCTGGCCGCGATGGCGAAGCAGGACCCCGCGCCCTTCATGCACGCGGGCGCGGCCAGGCTGGTCACGCCCGGCGACCTCGCCACTGGCCTGCCGCTGCTGGCCGATTGCGACTGGATCGTGGAGGCGATCGTGGAGCGTCCCGACGCCAAGCGCGCCCTCTACGCGCAGCTGGACGCGGTGCGGAAGCCCGGTTCGGTGGTGTCCTCCAACACCTCCACCATCCCGCTGGCGGCGCTGCTGGAGGGCGCTTCGGACGCCTTCGCCGCCGATTTCTGCATCACGCATTTCTTCAACCCGCCGCGCTACATGCGCCTGCTGGAGCTGGTCACCGGCCCCGCCACCCGCGCGGATGCCGCCGCGGCCGTCACCGCCTTCTGCGACCGCGCGCTCGGCAAGACGGTGATCCCCTGCAAGGACCGCCCCGGCTTCATCGCCAACCGCATCGGCGGGATGTGGATGCAGTCCGCCATCAACCAAGCGCAGGATTTGCGGCTGACGATCGAGGAGGCCGACGCCGTGATGGGCCGCCCGCTGGGCATCCCCAAGACCGGCGTGTTCGGCCTGCTGGACCTGGTGGGGATCGACCTCATGCCCCACGTCGCCGCCAGCATGAAGGCGTCCCTGCCCGCCGATGACGCCTACGTGCTGGGCATGCGCGACAACCCGCTGGTGGCGCGCCTGATCGCCGAGGGGCGGACCGGGCGCAAGGGCGGCAAGGGCGGCTTCTACACCCGCGCGAAGTCCGACACCGGCGAGAGCCTGAAGCGCGCCGTGGACCTGTGGACGGGCGAGGACCGGCCCAGCGAGACGCCGCAGCTGGAGAGCCTGTCCACCCGCGACATCCGTGCCCTGGCGCAGCACCCCGACCGCGGCGGCCGCTACGCCCGCGCCGTGCTGCTGGACACGCTGGCCTACGCCGCCGCGCTGGTGCCCGAGGTGGCCGACGACATCGCGTCCGTAGATGCCGCCATGCGCCTGGGCTACAACTGGAAATGGGGTCCGTTCGAGCTGCTGGACCGCATCGGCCCCGCCTGGTTCGTGGATGCGCTGCGCGCCGAGGGCCGCGCCGTGCCGCCGGTGCTGGAGACGGTCGGCGACGGCCGCTTCTACCGCGTCGAAGCCGGCCGCCTGCAGGCGATGGGCCGCGACGGCACCCACCGCGACCTGCCCCGCCCCGAGGGCGTGCTGCTGCTGGCCGACGTGAAGCGCGCCGGGCAGCTCCTGGCGAAGAACGGCTCGGCCGCGCTGTGGGACATCGGCGACGGGGTGGCCTGCCTGGAATTCACCTCCAAGATGAACAGCATGGACCCCGACATCCTGTCGATGATCGGCAAGGCCGTGTCCATGGGGAAGAAGGGCGCCTTCAGGGCCCTGGTGATCCACAACGAGGGAGAGAACTTCTCCGTTGGCGCCAACATCGGCCTGGCGCTCTTCGCCGCCAACATCGCCGCCTGGGGCGAGGTGGAGAGCATGGTCGAGCAGGGCCAGAAGGCGCTGCGTTCCATGCGCCACGCCCCCTTCCCCGTGGTCGGCGCGCCGTCCGGCATGGCGCTGGGCGGCGGCTGCGAGGTGCTGCTGCATTGCGACGCCGTGCAGGCCCATGCCGAGAGCTACATCGGGCTGGTCGAGGTCGGCGTGGGCCTCATCCCCGGCTGGGGCGGCTGCATGGCGATGCTGCGCCGCTGGGCCGAGGCGCCGAAGCTGCCGCGCGGTCCCATGCCCCCGGTCGCGAAGGCCTTCGAGATGATCTCCACCGCCCGGGTGGCCAAGTCGGCCTTCGAGGCGAAGGAGATGCTGCTGCTGCGGCCGACCGACGGCATCACCATGAACCGCGACCGCCTGCTGGCCGAGGCCAAGGCGCGGGCGCTCGCCATGGTCGAGGGCTACGCGCCGCCCGAGCCGAAGGCGATCCGCCTGCCCGGCCCCTCCGGCAAGGCGGCGCTGGCCTTGGCCGTGCAGCAGCAGGTCCTGCTCGGCCGCGCCACGCCGCATGACGTGGTGGTGTGCGACCACCTGGCCGCCACGCTCTCCGGCGGCGCGCGCGACCATACGGAGGAAACGACGGAGGACGAGCTGCTGCGGCTGGAGCGGCAGTCCTTCATGGCGTTGCTGCGGACGGACGGCACGCTGGCGCGCGTGGAGCACATGCTGGCCACCGGCCGCCCCCTGCGGAACTGAGGAGAACGCCATGCCCAGCTACGCCGCACCCCTGCGCGACATCCGCTTCTGCCTGAACGAGTACCTGGACCCCGCGCGCCTCGCCGCCCTGCCCGGCTGCGCGGAGATGACACCCGACCTGGTGGACCCCGTGCTGGAGGAGGCCGCCAAGCTCTGCCAGGAGGTGCTGTTCCCGCTGAACCGCAGCGGCGACGAGGAAGGCTGCACCATCGAAAACGGCGTGGTCCGCACGCCATCGGGGTTCCGGGAGGCCTACGCCGCCTTCCGCGACGGCGGCTGGGCCTCGCTGGCCTGCGACCCGGAATACGGCGGCCAGGGCCTGCCCAAGACCGTGGCCCTGCCCTTCGAGGAGATGATGTGCTCCGCCAACCTCTCCTTCGGCATGTATCCCGGCCTGTCGCACGGCGCTTATTCGGCGCTGAGCAAGCACGGCACGGATGAGCTGAAGCAGCGCTACCTGCCGAAGCTGGTCAGCGGCGAATGGACCGGCACCATGTGCCTGACCGAGCCGCAATGCGGCACCGACCTCGGCCTGATCCGCACCAGGGCGGTGCCGGACGGGGATGGCTCCTACGCCGTCACCGGCAACAAGATCTTCATCTCGGCCGGCGAGCATGACCTGGCGGAGAACATCATCCACCTGGTGCTGGCCCGCCTGCCCGACGCGCCGGCGGGCACGCGCGGCATCAGCCTGTTCCTGGTGCCCAAGTTCCTGCCGATGGAGGACGGCCGACCCGGCGCGCGCAACGCCGTCTCCTGCACCTCGATCGAGCACAAGATGGGCATCAAGGCCTCCGCCACCTGCGCCATGTCCTTCGACGGCGCGAAGGGCTGGCTGGTCGGGCGGCCGCACAAGGGCCTGTCCGCCATGTTCACCATGATGAACGAGGCGCGGCTCTCCGTCGGCATCCAGGGCCTCGGCCTCGCGGAAGTCGCCTACCAGAACGCCGCCGCCTACGCGAAGGACCGCCTGCAAGGCCGTGCCCTGAACGGCGCGGCGCATCCCGACAAGCCGGCCGACCCCATCATCGTCCACCCCGACGTGCGCCGCATGCTGCTGTCCATGCGCGCCGCCATCGAGGGTTGCCGCGCGCTGGCCATGGAGGTGGCGCAGATGCAGGACATCGCCCGCCTGCACCCCGACCCGGCCGAGCGCCAAGCCGCCGACGACCACGTCCAGCTGATGACGCCCATCATCAAGGCCCACCTCACCGACGTGGGGTGGGAGGCGACGGCAACGGGGATGCAGGTGCTGGGCGGCCACGGCTACATCCGCGAATGGGGCATGGAGCAGTACGTGCGCGACGCCCGCATCGCCCAGATCTACGAAGGCACCAACGGCATCCAGGCGCTCGACCTGGTGGGCCGCAAGATGCCCGCCCATGGCGGCCGCCACCTGCGCCGCTTCTTCCACCCCGTGCTGGCCTTCATCGAGGCGCATGGCGAGGACGAGGCGATGGGCGAGTTCATCCTGCCGCTGTCCAAGGCCTTCGGGCGGTTGCAGCAATGCACTGCGGAACTCGCCCGCCGCGGCCTGTCCGACCCCTTCGAGGCGGGGGCGGGCGCCACCGACTACCTGCGCCTCTTCGCGCTCACCGCGCTGGCCCATGCCTGGGCGCGCATGGCCGCGATCGCGCTGCCCAGGGCGGACGACGCCTTCTACAAGGCCAAGCTCGCCACCGCGCGCTTCTTCATGGCGCGCGTGCTGCCGGAGACGTCCTCGCTGGCCGCCAAGGTCATGGCCGGCGGGGCCACGCTGCGGGAGATGGAGGAGGCAGCGTTCTAACCCTCCATCACCCCCTCAAGCCCCAGCAGCGCCGCCAGCGCGTCCAGCCGGCGCTGCACCGCCTCGCTGGCGAAGACGCCGGCCCCTTCCTCCAGCCGCAGCACCAGCGCGCGCCCGCGCCGTTCCAGCCGCGTGGCGCGCAGCAGGGCCGGCACGCCGCCGCAGAGCGTGAAGGCCAAGCGGAAGCCGGCCCCCAGCACCTCGCAGCGCCGGATGGTGGCGGCCGACAGCAGGCCGCGCGCCACGGCCATGCCCGGCATCCCCGGCTCGGGGTCGTAGCGCAGCGCGACCGTCAGCCCCAGGAAGGCGCGGGCGTGGTGGTCCAGCCCCACGCCGTGCAGGCGCAGCAGCCGCAGCAGCGACTGCTCGGCGCGGTAGTCCGGGTGGTCGCGGCTGCCGGTGTCGGCCACCCAGCAGGCGGCCTGGCGCAGCATGCTTTCCTCGTTCGCGCCCTCGTCCAACGGCGCGGTCCATTCGGCCAGGGCCGCGGGCAGGGCTGCGTCGCGGCCCAGGCGGCGGCCCAGCTCCTCGGCCGCGCTCAGCAGCGGGTCCTGCGCGCGCGCCTCCCCGGGCAGGCGGCCGGCGTAACAGCCCTCGCGCAGGCCGTTGCCGCTGA
>JALHNW010000076.1 GCA_022843345.1 Rubritepida sp.
GGGTGGTGCTGCCGCGCGCGGTCAGGTCCGCGGCGGCACTACGCCCTGGCGTTCCTGCTCATCGAGCTGGCGGAGCTGGTCGAACCGGACCTGGGTGATGAACTCCACCGACTGCTCGCAGGCGCTCGGCGCGCCGCGGGTGGCGCCGCGGGCGGCGGGGCAGGCGGCACGGGCGGTGGCGATCCGCTCCTCCGCGTTGCGGTCGATCTCCTGCCGGCGGTTGGCATACCAGCCGGCCCGGCTCTCGGGCGTGGCGAACTGCGCGGGCGGCAGGGTGAGCATGATGGAGCCGGGATAGGTGCCCATGGCGCCGGATGCGGCATCCACCGCGAGGCCGATCACGCCGCCGATCAGCAGGTTGCCCACCGTCATCGGCTGGAAGCCGGCCGGGGTGGCGACCACGGCGGGCAGGTGCCCCGCGCGCTCGCAACGCACCGAAAGGTCGCGGGTGGAACGGCTGATGGTGACGGTGCCGGGCGTCGGGTTCACGACGGCGATGGGCGCGCCTTCGCGGCTCATGGTGCAGGAAGCGCCGGGCGGCTCGGTCGTCACGGCGATGGTGGCCGTGGTGCCCTGCGTCACGGTGGCGCAGGCGGTAGTCATCACAGGCCCAGCAGGGCCAGACCCTTCAAGAGGGGAACACGACGCATCGGATGGACTCTCCCATGGGCGACTTGCCCATGGGTCACGTTCTTACAACCGCAACGTCATCCGTGCGAGATGATGCAACCAGGATTTCCGGCCATCCGCCCGATTTCCGCAAGATTTCCGGTATTCATAGGATGCGTCCGCAATATCATCCGGTGGAACCAAATCCCCCCGCCCCACGCGCCGTCCCGTCCAGCGCCGCCACCTCCTCCCACTCCACCCGCGCCACCGGCGCGAAGACCGCCTGCGCCACCCGCTCGCCCCGCGCCACCGCGAAGGGTGCGTCGCCCGCGTTGAACAGGATCACCCCCACCTCGCCGCGGTAATCCTCGTCCACCGTGCCCGGCGCGTTCAGCACGGTGACGCCGTGCCTGAGCGCGAGGCCCGAGCGCGGCCGCACCTGCATCTCCCACCCCGGCGGCAGCGCCACGCACAGCCCGGTCGGCACCAGCGCGCGCCCGCCGGGCGGCAGCACCAGGTCGCGCGCGGCGAACAGGTCCATCCCCGCCGCGCCCTCGGTGGCGTAGGCGGGCAGGGGCAACCCCTCGCCATGCGGCAGGCGCATCACCCGCACGCGCATCACGACAACGCCTCCGCCACGCGCCGGGCCAGGCGCGCCGCCACCTCCTCCTTCGGCATCCGCGGCCAGTCCTCCACGCCCCCCGCGGTGACGATCTGGACGGCGTTCTCCGCACCCCCCATCACGTCGCCCGACACGTCGTTCGCCACCACCCAGTCGCAGCCCTTGCGCGCCAGCTTGGCCTGGGCGTGCGCCACCACGCGCTCCGTCTCGGCCGCGAAGCCCACCACCAGGCGCGGGCGCAGCGCGTGGGCGGACAGCGTCGCCAGGATGTCGGGATTCAGCGCCATTTCCAGGGTCGGCGCGCCCATGCCGGGTTCCTTCTTCATCTTCTGCCCTGCCTCGCGCGCCACCCGCCAATCGGCCACCGCTGCGGCGCAGATCGCCGCATCCGCCGGCAGCGCCGCCTCGCAGGCCAGGAGCATCTCGCGCGCCGTCTCCACCCGGCGCACCAGCACGCCCGGCGGGTCGGGGATCGCCACCGGGCCGCTCACCAGCGTCACCCGGGCACCCAGCGCGGCGCAGGCGGCGGCGATGCCGTGGCCCTGCCGGCCGCTGCTGCGGTTGGCGATGAAGCGCACGGGGTCTATCGGCTCGTGCGTCGGCCCGCTGGTCACCAGCACGTGCCGGCCTTCCAGCGGGCCGGCGGCGAAGGCGGCGCGGATGGCGGGCAGCATGGCGTCCGGCTCCACCAGCCGGCCGGGGCCGGATTCCGGCTCGGCCATCGCGCCCTCCACCGGACCGATGAAGCGCACGCCCCGCGCCCGCAGCAGCGCCACGTTCGCCACCGTCGCCGGGTGCCCCCACATCGCCGGGTTCATCGCGGGGGCCGCCAGCACGGGGGCGCGGGTGGCCAGCAGCACGCAGCCGGCCAAATCGTCCGCCAGCCCCGCCGCCATCGCGGCCAGCCGGTTTGCCGAGGCGGGGGCCACCAGCACCAGCTCCGCCCAGCGCGCCAGGCGGATGTGGCCGATCTCGCTCTCGGCGGCCCAGAGGTCGTCCATCACCGGCTCGCCCGTCAGCGCGGCGAGCGATTCCTTCGTGACGAAGCGCAGGCCGGCGGCGGTGGGCACCGCGCGCACCGTGGCCCCGTCGGCGCGCAGCAGCCGGGCCAGGGCCAGCGCCTTGAAGGCGGCGACGCTGCCCGAGACGACGAGGAGGATGCGGCGGCCCTGGAGCATGGCCCCCAGTGTCATCACCCCTTCTTCACGCGCAAGGGGCCGAAGCTCTGCCCCACGGGCATGAGCTGAAGGGTGTTGATGTTCACCCGCGCCGGGCGCGTGGCCACCCATTCCACCGCGTCGGCCACGTCCTCCGGCGTCAGCGGCTCGGCGCCCTCGTAGACGGCGGCGGCGCGCGCGTCGTCGCCGAAGCGCACGTTGCTGAACTCGGTGCCGCCGACCAGGCCGGGCTCGATGTCGGTGACGCGCACCTTCGTCCCCCACAGGTCGGCCCGCAGGTTCAGCGAGAAGTGGCGCACGAAGGCCTTGGTTGCGCCATAGGCGTTGCCGCCCGGATAAGGCCATTCCCCGGCGGTGGAGCCGATGTTGACGACGTGCCCGGCATCGCGCGCCACCATGCCGGGCAGCACGGCGCGGGTGACGTACATCAGCCCCTTCACGTTGGTGTCCACCATGGCGTCCCAGTCATCCAGGTCCGCCTCCTGGGCGGGGGACAGGCCGCGCGCCAGCCCGGCGTTGCTCACGCAGACCGCGATCTCCGCCCATGCCGCCGGCAGGCCGCCGATGGCCGATTCGACCGCCGCGCGGTCCTGCACGTCCAGCACCAGCGGCAGGACGCGGTCCTCGCCGAGCTCTGCGCGCAGCGCATGGAGGCGCGCCTCCCGGCGGCCGGCTGCGATCACCCGCGCGCCGCGCGCGGCGAAGCGGCGGCTGATGGCGAGGCCGAATCCGGCAGTGGCGCCGGTGACGAGGACGATCATGCGGGCAATTCCGTTCAGCCTGTGTTAAGGTGACCATCCCTATCGCGCCACGCATGCCCTTGAAACCGTCCGAATGATGAACCAGATGCAATGCGTCGGCCGGCGCTGGAGTCCGCAGCCATGCGGCACGCCCCAGTCCAAGGGGCCTGTTGAGCCGACAGCCATGGCCCGCCCATGGTCACTGGGCGCTGAGCCGTGCGCCTCCCCGAGACTGCGAAGCCTCCTGGAGAGCTCATGACCATGCGATTCACGCGCCGCGCCGGCGCGTCCCTGTTCCTCGCCGCGGTTGCGGCGCCATCCGTCCTGCGCGCCCAGCCCGGCACGCGGGAGGTGGCGCTGCGCCTGGATGACCGCCAGCTCCGCACCGCGGGCATCGACCTGGCGCGGGTGGAGGCGGAATCCGGCCCCTCCGAGATCACGCTGCCCGGCCAGGTCGTGGTGCCGCCCAACCAGCTCCGCATCGTCGCCGCCCCCGCGACGGGGCTGATCGAGGCGCTGTTCGTGGCCCCCGACGAGCGGGTGCGCGCCGGCCAGGCCGTCGCCCGCCTGCGCTCCACCGATCTGGTGGAGGCCCAGCGCCTGTTCCTCGAGGCCTCGACCAATGCCGGCCTGTCCGCCGAGAAGCTGCGCCGCGACGAGCAGCTGTTCCGCGAGCGCGTGATCGCCGAGCGCCGCCTGATCATCGCCCGCGCCGAGGCCCGCGCCACGGAGGCCGCCCTGGACGAGCGCACCCAGCTGCTCGGCCTGCTGGGGATGAGCGAGCCCGAGATCGCCGACCTCAAGCGCAACCGCCGCATCCAGCAGGGGCTGGTGGTGACCAGCCCGATGGCCGGCGTGGTGATCGGCCGCGCGGCGACGCCGGGCGAGCGCGTGGCCCAGGCGGCACCCCTGCTGACGGTGGCCGACCTCTCGACCCTGTGGATCAACATCCAGGTCCCGCTGGCCCGCGCCGCGGCGCTGGAGAACAACGCCCGCGTGCTGGTCCCCGCCCTGGGCGCGGAGGGCTTCGTGCTGCGCATCGGCCGCACCGCCGACATGGCGACGCAGAGCGTGAGCGCCACCGCCGAGATGAACCGCGGCGTGGACGCCCTGCGCCCCGGCCAGGCCGTCACCGTGGCGCTGCAGGTGCGCGCGGCCGGCCAGCCGCAATGGCGCGTCCCGGCCGGCGCGGTGGTGCGCCACCGCGAACGCTCCTGGGTGTTCCTGCGAACGCCCACCGGCTTCATCGCCCGGCCCGTGCAGGTGGTGAACGAGACGGCGCAGTTCACCTCCATCCGCGGCGAGCTGTCGCCGCAGGACCAGGTGGCGACGCGCGGCATGCTGTCGCTGCTGGCCGAACTCGCGGAAGCGGACCAGTCCTGATGCTCGGACGCCTCGTGGACACGGCGCTGCGCCAGCGCCTGCTCGTCATCATCGCCGCCCTCGCGCTCTGCGTCTGGGGCTTCCAGAGCTACCGCGCCCTGCCCATAGACGCCTTCCCCGACGTCTCGCCCACCCAGGTGCTCGTGTCCATGCGCGCGCCGGGGCTGACGCCGGAGGAGCTGGAGCGGCGCGTGACCCAGCCGGTGGAGCTGGGGATGCGCGGCATCCCCAACCTCACCTTCATGCGCTCGGTGACGCGCTTCTCCGTCACGCTGATGACCTTCGAGTTCGCGCCGGGCACGGACATCTTCTGGGCCCGCGCCCAGGTGAACGAGCGGCTGAACGAGATCGAGAACCAGCTCCCCGCCGGCGTCTCCGGCGGGCTCGCGCCCATCATCACGCCGCTGGCCGAGATGCTGATGTTCACCCTGGACGGGCCGGACCTGTCCCCGCGCGACGCGCGCACCCTGCTGGACTGGGTGGTGCGCCCGCAGCTGCGCGCCGTGACCGGCGTGGCCGACGTGAACGTGCTGGGCGGCTACGTCCGCACCTACGAGGTGGTGCCCGACGCCGCCTCCATGGCCGCGCGCGGCATCACGACGACGATGCTGGAGGAGGCGATCGAGCGCAACAACCGCAACGACGGCGCCGGGCGCGTGGGCGACGGCGAGGAGGCGCTGCTGGTGCGCGCCGAGGGGCGCATCCAGACGCTGGAGGACGTGCGCGCCATCGTCGTCCTCGCCCGCCCCACCGGCGTGGTGCGGGTGGGCGACGTGGCCGACGTGCGCTTCGGCGCGCTGCCGCGCAACGGCGTGGTGACGCGCGACGGCGAGGGCGAGGCGGTGTGGGGCCTGGTGCTGGGCCTGCGCGGCGCCAACGCGCGAGAGGTGGTGGAGGGCGTGCGCGCCCGCCTGCCCGCCATCGAGCGGCAACTGCCCGACGGCGTGAAGCTGGTGTTCTTCTATGACCGCGCCGACCTGATCGGCAAGGCGGTGTGGACCGTGCAGAAGGTGCTGCTCGAGGCCATCGTGCTCGTCGTCATCCTGCTGCTGCTGTTCCTGGGCAACTGGCGCGCGGCGCTGGTGGTCTCCATCTCGCTGCCGCTCGCCGTGCTCACCAACTTCGGCATGATGCACCTCTACGGGCTGAGCGCGAACATCATGTCGCTGGGCGGCATGGCCATCGCCATCGGCCTGCTGGTGGACTGCGCGGTGGTGGTGGTGGAGAACGCGGCGCACCGCTTCCACGAGCTGCCGAAGAAGCCCTCGCTGGCGCAGAAGATCCGCATCACGGCGGAGGCGACGCGGGAGGTGGCGGTGCCGCTCGTCTCGGGCGTCATCATCATCATCGGCGTCTTCGTGCCGCTGCTCTCGTTGCAGGGGCTGGAGGGGCGGCTGTTCGGCCCGGTGGCGCTGACCATCGCCTTCTCGCTGATCGCGGCGCTGCTCCTTTCCCTGACCGTGGTGCCGGTGATGTGCGCCATGATCCTGAAGGGCGGCCATTCGGGCGAGCCCTGGCTGGTCCGCAAGCTGCACGCCGTCTACGACCCCTTCCTGGAATGGTCGCTGAAGCGGCCGCTGGTGATCGCCGGCGGCGCGGCGGTGGGGCTGGTCGCGGCCTTCCTCGCCTTCGGGCAGATCGGCTCGATCTTCATTCCCAGCATGGACGAGGGCACGCCCGTGGTGACGGTGCGCAAGCACCCCACCATCAACGTGGAGACGGCGGCCGAGACGGACATGCGCATCGCCGCCGACATCCGCGCCCGCGTGCCCGAGGTGCGCGGCATCATGGCCCGCGCGGGCGCCGACGAGCTGGGCATCGACCCCGTCGGCCTGAACGAGACGGACATGTTCTTCCAGATGGCGCCGGCCGAGGAGTGGCGCCCCGAGGCCAAGGCCGGCGGCACGCCCTGGGTGATGGACCGCGTGCGCGAGGTGCTGGACGGCTTCCCGGGCATCACCTACGCCTTCAGCCAGCCCATCGACATGCGCGTGCAGGAGATGATCATCGGCGCGCGCGGCGACGTGGTGATCAAGGTCTTCGGCCCCGACATCCCCGAGCTGAACCGCCTCGCGCGCGAGGTGGAAACCGTGGTGCGCGGCGTGGCGGGTGCCACCGACGTCTTCGCGCTGCGCAACGAGGGCATGAAGTACCTCACGGTCCGCGTGGACCGGCTGGCCGCCGGGCGCCTGGGCCTGAACGCCTCCGAGGTGCAGGAGGCGCTGCGCGTCTGGGTGGATGGCCGCCAGGTGGGCGAGGTGCTGGAGGGCGACCGCCGCATCCCCGTGCTGCTGCGCGGCGAGGAGAACCTCCGCCGCTCCGCCAGCGACCTGTCGCGGGTGCAGATCGCGCTGCCGCAGGGCGGCACCGTGCTGCTCTCCCAGGTCGCCGACATCCGCGAGGAGGCGGGCGCGGTGCAGGTGATCCGCGAGCAGGCGCAGCGCTTCCAGACCGTGCTGAGCAACGTGCGCGGCCGCGACATCGGCGGCTTCGTGGCGGAAGCCCAGGCGGCGGTGGCGGCGCGCGTGCCGATGCCGGTGGGCTACGAGCTCGTCTGGGGCGGGCAGTTCGAGAACCAGCAGCGCGCCCAGGCGCGGCTGATGATCGTGGTGCCGATCGCGCTGGCCGGCATCTTCCTGCTGCTCTACCTCACCTTCGGCAGCGTGCGGCAGGCGACGCTGGTGTTCTGCAACGTGCCCTTCGCGCTGATCGGCGGCGTGATCGCGCTGTGGCTCTCGGGCGAGTTCGTCTCGGTGCCCTCCTCGGTCGGCTTCCTGTGCCTCATGGGCATCGCGGTGCTCAACGGCGTGGTGCTGATCTCCTACATCAACCGCCTGATCGCCGAGGAGGGGCTCGACCTGTCCCAGGCGGTGCGCGAGGGCGTCAAGCGGCGCATGACGCCCGTGACGCTGACGGCGGCCATCGCCGCACTCGCGCTCGTGCCCTTCCTGTTCGCCACCGGGCCGGGGTCGGAGATCCAGCGCCCGCTGGCGGTGGTGGTGATCGGCGGGCTGGTGACGGCAACCGTGCTGACGCTAGTGCTGCTGCCCATCCTGTACGAGCGCTTCGCTTTGCCCCGTCGCAGCGCTGCGCGCCGCGACGGGGACGCCATGCCCCACGACGTCGCTGCGCAACGCCGCGGGGACCCCGTTCAGGGTGCTGCTTCTTCCGGCGGGGCTCATCCTCCCGCGGCGAAGCCGCGGGAGGGCGCCGCGGGGGTCGTGGGGGTGCTGGCGCTCCTCGCCCTGCTGG
>JALHNW010000077.1 GCA_022843345.1 Rubritepida sp.
CTGCACCAGGGCCGGGTGCGTGGCGCCCTGCCCTGGTTCGCGCGGGTGGTGGCCGACCCGGAGCTGGAGCCGGCGATCCGCGCCGCGCTGCGGCAGGACGTGATGGCGGCCGCACGGTTCCGGCTGGCATGAGCGGGGCGAGCAAGGCGCAGGCCCGGCGCGTCGCCCGCTACTACCGCTGGCTGGACGGGCTGTCCTTCTTCCGCGAGCGCCGCGCGGAGGGCGAGGCGGCGCACCCCGTCCACCGCGCGCTGGACGACCCCGATGGCGGCCCGCCCTCCCCCCTCGTGATCCACCGGCTGATGCTTGAGGGGGTGGCGCTGCCGCAGGGCTTCCGCGCGCTGGACGCCGGCTGCGGCTACGGCGCCACCATGCTGGACCTGGCGCCGAAGCTGGGCGGGGAATGGCTGGGCCTGACCCTTTCGCCCGAGCAGGCGCGGCGCGGCATGGCGGCGGTGCAGGCCCAGGGGCTGGAGGGGCGGGTGCGGATCGAGGTCAGGTCCTACGACGCGCCGCCGGCGGGGCCGTTCGACCTGATCTACGGCATCGAGAGCCTGATCCATTCGGCGGACCCTGCCGCCACGATCCGCGCCTTGGCCGGCGTGCTGGCGCCGGGCGGCCACCTGGTGGTGGTGGACGACATGCCGGTGGAGGCGATGCCGGACGAGGCGCGCGGGCGGCTCGCCACCTTCCGCCGCTTCTGGCGCTGCCCGGTGGCGCCGACGCGGGCGGGGTGGCGCTCGGCGCTGGAGGAGGCGGGGCTGGCGGTGGTGGCGGAGCGTGACTTGTCGCAGCTGCTGCGGGTGCGAAACATGGCGCAGGCGGCACCGCGGCTGCGGCAGATTCGGTGGAAGCAGCGACTGCTCGGCCCGCTGGCGGTTCGGCTGGAGGCGGAGATCGGCGGGATCATGCTCGAAACCCTCCAGACGGAGGGCTTCGTGGAATACCGCGTGATGGCCGCCCGCCTCACCCCCCCAGCAGCGCGTCCGGCAGGAAGGTGACGATCACCGGGAACACCGTGATCAGCACCACCGTCAGCACCAGCATGGAGAAGAACGGCAGCGAGGCCCAGGCGACCTCCGTCTGCTCCTTGCCCGTCAGCGTCTGCATCACGAACAGGTTGAAGCCCAACGGCGGCGAGATTTCCGCCAGCTCCACCAGCAGCACGATGAAGATGCCGAACCACACCAGGTCGAACCCCGCCTGCTGCACCACGGGCACGACGACGGAGGTGGTGAGGACGATCATGGAAACGCCGTCCAGCGCGGTGCCGAGGATGAGGTACACCACGGTGAGGATGGCGATGATGGCGTAGGGGCCGAGCTGCGCCGCCGTCACCGCCGCGGCCAGCGCGCCGGGGATGCCGGTCAGCGCCATCGCCTTGGTGAGGAAGGCCGCGCCCGCCAGGATGAACATGACCATGCACGACAGCCGCGTGGCGCCCGCCAGGCTGTCCACGAAGCTGCTCCAGGACAGGGTGCGCGTCACCGCCGCCAGGATGAGCGAGCCGAGCACGCCGAAGGCCGCGGCCTCGGTGGCTGTCGCCCAGCCCACGAACATGGAGCCGATGACGCCGGTGATCAGCAGCGCGCAGGGGAGGAGCTGGGCGGATTCGCGCAGCTTCTGCATGAAGGTCAGACGCGGCCCGGCGGGGGGCTGCTTCGCCGGGTTCAGCAGCGCCCAGACGATGATGTAGAAGGAGAACAGCCCCATCACGAGCATCCCCGGGATCATCCCGGCGACGAACACGCGCACGATGGAGACCTCGGCCGCCACGGCGTAGACCACCATGATGATGGAGGGCGGGATGAGGATGCCCAGCGTGCCCGAGGTGGCGAGCGAGCCGATGGCCGTGCGCTCGTCATAGCCGCGGCGCTTCAGCTCCGGCAGGGCGATCTTGGAGACGGTGGCGCAGGTCGCCGCGCTGCTGCCGGAGACGCTGCCGAAGATGCCGCAGGCCAGCACGTTCACGTGCAGCAGCCGGCCCGGAATGCGCCGCACCCAGGGTGCGAGGCCGTTGAACAGCTCCTCGCTCAGCCGCGTGCGGAACAGGATCTCGCCCATCCAGACGAACATCGGCAGGGCGGCCAGCGTCCAGGAGCCGGTGCTTTCCCAGAAGGCGGAGGCGAGGAACAGCCCCGGCTCGGGGTGGACGATGCTCATCGCCACCCAGCCGGTGCCGGTCAGGGCCAGGGCGATCCACAGCCCCGCGCCCAGCAGCAGGCAGAGCAGGAACAGCAGCAGCAGCGCGATCTCCAGCAGCCCCACGGGATCACACCTCCGCCGAGAAGTCGCCGCGCGCCGTGCGCTCCGCGGCCGCCGAGACGTATCGCGGGGTGCGGCCGGCCAGCACCGCCACCAGCTCCTCGGCGATGGCGATGCACAGGATGCCCGCGCCCAGCGGCATGGCCAGCTTGGGGATCCAGATCGGGAAGGGCACGGTGCCCTGCGCCACCTCCTCGATCTCGCGCGAGAACATGGCGTCGGAGAAGGTGAACCAGGCGATGGTGGCGGTCAGCGCCACGGCCAGCGAGAGCACCAGCGCCTCCATCCAGCGGCGCAGGCCGGGCGGCAGCTTCTCGATGAACAGGCCGACGCGGATCAGCTCGCCCCGCTTGAAGGTCCAGGCCAGGGCGAAGAAGGAGGTGGCGACGGTGAGGTAGGCCACCAGGTCGTCCGCCCCGGGGAATTGCCGCCCCATCTCGCGCAGCACCACCTGCGCCATCATGGCGAGGAAGATGCCGAGCAGGGACAGGGCGGCGAGCACGGCGCTCGCCCGGTACAGCCAGTCGAGCGGGCGCCGCACCCCCTCAGCCCCGCGCCGCGCGGTAGGCGGCGATGACGCGCTGCCCGTCCTCGCCGGCGCGGCCCAGCCACTCGCGCACCATCTCCTCGCTCACGCGGCCCATCGCCTCCATCACGGCGGGGTTGGCCTGGGTGACGTTGAGGCCGCGGGTGCGCAGGGTGGCCAGCGCCTGCTCGTGCGCCTGCTCGGCCATCTGCCAGCCGCGCGACTCGGCGGCGGCGGCGGTGGCGCGGACGGCCGCCTGGTCGGCCGCCGGCAGCGCCTCCAGGGCGCGGCGGTTCACGAAGACGGCGTTGCGCGTGAAGGTGAAGCCCACATGGGTGTAGAAGCGCGCGTAGTCCCAGGCCGAGCTGTCCACGCCGGTGACGGCGGAGGTGACCATGGAGTTCACCACGCCGGTGGCGAAGGCCTGCGGGATCTCGGCCGCCTGCACCAGCGTGGGCGTGGCGCCGACGGCGGTGGCGAAGCGGTTGGTCATCACGTTGAAGGTGCGCATGCGGGTGCCGCGCAGCGCCTCCAGGCTGTCCACCGCCGTGTTGGTGTAGAAGCCCGAGGGCGGCCAGGGCACCATGTAGAGCAGGCTCAGCCCCTGGCGCTGCAAGCGCGCCTCGATGAAGGGGCGCGCCGCCTCCATCAGCCGCCGCGCGTCGGCGAAGGAGGTGACGAGCTGCGGGATGCCGTCCACCTCGAAGAACGGGTCCTCGTTGCCGTAGGCGCTCAGCAGGATCTCGCCGAGCTGGACCTGGCCGCGCTGCGCGCCGGCCTTGATCTGCGGCATGGGCAGCAGGGCGCCGTTGGTGTGCACCTGCACCTGCACGCGATCGCCCGTGGCGGCCTGGAGGTCCGTGAGCCATTGCCGCACGTTGCGGGTGTGGAAGTTGCCGTCCGGGTAGGGGGTGGCCATCTGCCAGCGCGCCTGGGCGTGGCTGCCGCCGGCCCATGCGGCGGCGAGCGCCGGGGCTGCGAACAAGGTGCGGCGGTTCAACATCGGGTGTTCCTCTCCACGTGGCGCGGTGCCGGATGGTCGGCACGCGGGGGGAAGACCGCAAGGGGGCGGGGCGAAGCCAACCCGTCAGGCGGCGCGGCCCTGCCCAGGCGGCAGGCCGCGCCTGCCCAAGCGGGCGGCAGGCCCCGTCACGCCATCCCTCGTCAGCATCCCTTGCCGGGGACGCTGGGGGGTTGGTGACAAAGTGTCAACGAGAATCGGCGTCCGTCAGAGCGGGTAGTCCCGGGCGGGGTCCACGCCGGCCGCCTCGATCAGCTTGCGCAGGCGCACCACCTCCTCCGTCGGCACGGAATGGCCGCGGATGTGGAAATGGCCCTGCGCGCCGTTCAGCGTGACCGACAGGCTGCCCTGGGCGGAGTGCTTCGTCTCCGCGCCCAGCTCCTCCAGCACGTGGACCACGGCGTCGGGGTCCAGGTTGTGGTTAAGCGGGTGCGCGAACAGGCCGTGCAGGACCTTGCGGTGGCGGTGGTTCATGGTGCGGTGTCCCTCCGTGGTGACGAAGGGAGTGCAGCACCGCCGCCGCGTCCGCGCCTTGCGCCGCCGCAAGGCGGGGCGAGTTCAGCCGCTGTTCGTGACGAAGAGCTTCAGCTCCTCCGCCTCGTGCTCCGCCTCGGCGATGCGGGCCTTCACCAGGTCGCCGATGCTGACCATGCCGGCCAGGGCGCCGCCCTCCTCCAGCACCGGCAGGTGGCGGATGCGCCGGTCGGTCATCATCTGCAGCGCGTCCTGCACCGTCGAGCGGGGCGAGACGGTGAACAGCACCCGCGTCATCAGCTGGCCCGCCGTCATGCGGGTCACGCCCTCGCCCAGGCTGGCAAGGGCGCGCACGATGTCTCGCTCGGAGACGATGCCCAGCACCTGCCCGTCGCGCTCCACGACCAGCACGGCACCGATGCGGTGCTGCGCGAGCGTGCGCGTGATGCTCGCCACCCCGTCCTGCGTGCGGACCGAGACGACTTGGCTGCCCTTGGCCTTGAGGATGTTCGCGATGACCATGTCCGCTGCTCCGGCATGTTAATGCGCGTTCATCTTGCGCAACCCCCCGGCGAAACCGCAAGGGGGAATACATGCGGCGCAGCATTCATTCAGGAATGGTTCATGAAACCCCGGTGAGCTGCGTCTTCACCAGCTCGGCGAAGCGCCCCTGCTCGGCCAGCAGCGCCTGGAAGCTGCCGCGCTCCACGATGCGGCCCTGGTCGAACACCATGATCTCGTCCGCTTCGCGCACCGTGCTCAGGCGGTGGGCGATGATGAAGGTGGTGCGCCCGGCCATCAGCGCCTTCATGGCCTTGCTGACCTTGGCCTCGGTGGCCGCGTCCAGCGCGCTGGTCGCCTCGTCGAGGATCAGCACGGGCGGGTCCTTCAGCAGGGCGCGGGCGATGGCCAGGCGCTGGCGCTGCCCGCCGGACAGCGAGGCCCCGCGCTCGCCCACCAGCGTGTCGTAGCCCTTGGGCTGGCGGGTGATGAAGTCGTGCGCCTCCGCCATGCGGCAGGCGCGCTCCACCTCCTCCTGCGAGGAGTCGGGGCGGCCCACCAGCAGGTTGTCGCGGATGGTGCGGTTGAACAGCATGGATTCCTGGAACACCACGCCGATGTTCCGCCGCAGGCTTTCCAGCGTGATGTCGCGCAGGTCCACGCCGTCCAGCAGGATGCGCCCTTCCTGCGGGTCGTAGAGGCGCTGGAGCAGCTGCATGGAGGTGGTCTTGCCCGCCCCCGTGGAGCCGACGAGCGCCAGGGTCTGCCCCGGCAGGGCGCGGAAGCTCACCCCGTGCAGGATCTTGCCTGAGCGCGGGTAGCCGAAGCCCACCTGGTCGAACTCCACGGTGCCCTCGGCCCGCGCCAGGTCCTGCGCGCCCGGCTTCTCCGGCACGGTGCTCACGGTGTCGAGCACCTGGAAGAACTCGGCCATGGAGGGCGCCTGGAACAGCATGTGCGAGATGAAGGCGACCGCCCCCTCCAGCCGGCCGATCAGCAGCCCGGCGAAGCCCATGAAGGAGACGATCTCGCCCACCGTCGCCTGGCCGTTCAGGTGCAGCCAGGTGCCCAGCAGGAAGATGAGGATGACGGTGACGGTGGAGGACGCCCGCGTCATCACGTTCACCAGCGCCCACCAGTTCAGCACGGGGAACTGCTGGTCCAGCACGCGGCGCATGATGTCGCCGAACATCTTGGCCTCGGAGTTGAGGCGGGTGAAGGACTGCACGACCACCACGTTGCTCAGCGCGTCCTGCACGTTGCCGGCCAGCTCCGTGTGCAGCCCCTCCACCTGGGCCTGGGCCGCCTGTGTGCGGCGGATCACCAGCGTGGTCAGCACCGCGAAGACGATCACCAGCGCGATGAGCAGCAGCCCCAGCCGCCAGTTCATCGTCAGCGTCAGCGGCAGCAGCACGACCATGGAGACCAGCGTGATCAGGTGCTCGCGGAAGAAGCTCAGCCAGATGCCGAACAGGTTGTCCGTGCCGCGCAGCATCACCTTCATCAGCCGGCCCGACTGCACGTCGCCGTGGAACTCCAGCGGCAGGGCCAGCACGTGCTGGAAGTAGTGGCTCATGCTCGTCAGGCGGTTGCGGTGGGCCATGCGGTCGGCCAGCAGGGCCACGGCGACGTTGGCGACGATGCCCGAGACGCCGACGGCGGCCCAGACGCCCAGCAGCACGAAGGCCTCCGTCCACACCACGTCCACCGGCAGGCGGTCGGTCTTGCTCAGCAGGTCCACCACCTTGCCGAACAGCACCGGCTCCAGGAATTGCAGCCCGGCCAGGGAGACGGCGGCGGCGGACAGCCCCACCGCCACCCAGCGGTCGTTCTTCAGCAGCGCCAGGACGCGCCAGTAGAGCCGGAAGAAATCCATCACGCCGTCCCGGTTCCAGGATGTGGGTCACACCAGTGGTAAGCCCGCGGGCCTTGCACCGCAAACGCCCATGCGCCAGCTTTGTTGGCGAGGAAACAACGAGGGACGTCCATCCATGGCACCGGGCCGCCGCATGGCGCTCGCCCTGCCCGGCCGCGGCCGCGGCATGCGCCCCTCCCTCGCCTCCGCCGTCCCGCAAGCCCCCACGGAGTCGCCCATGCGCCTGAACCGCCGCACCGCCATCCTGGGCGCCCTCGCCCTGCCCGCCGCCGCCGGGGCGCAGGAGCGCTGGTCGCCCACGCGCCCCATCCGCCTGGTGGTGGGCTTCACCCCCGCGGGGACCACCGACATCGCCGCGCGCATCATCGCCGAGCCGCTGTCCCAGCGCCTGGGCCAGCAGGTGATCATCGAGAACCGGCCCGGCGCCGGGGGCAACGTGGGCGCCGACGTGGTGGCCAAGGGCGAGGCGGACGGCCACCTGCTGCTGATGCAGACCATCTCCTCGGGCGCCATCAACTACGGCCTGTACGGCGCGCGCATGCCCTACCGGCCCGAGGAGCTGGCGGCGGTGTCGCTGGTCACCCGCGTGCCCAACGCCATCTTCGTCAACCCGCAGGTGCCCGCGCGCACCCTCATGGAGCTGGTGGAGCTGGTGCGCCGCAACCCGGGGCGGATGAACATCGGCTCCTCGGGCGTCGGCACCTCCCTGCACATGACGGGCGAGCTGCTGAAGCTGGCGACGGGCATCGACCTCACCCACGTGCCGTTCCGCGGCGCCGGGCCGATGATGCAGGAGATCATCGCCGGCCGCATCGAGGTGGGGGTGGACAATCTGCCCAGCGTGATCGGCCACCTGCGCGAGGGGCGGCTGCGCCCGCTGGCGGTGACCACGGCCACCCGCACCCCCGCCCTGCCCGACGTGCCGACCACCGCCGAGGCCGGGCTGCCGGCCGTGGAGGCCACCGCCTGGTTCGGCGTCGTCGGCCCCGCGCGGATGCCGCGGCCCGTGGTGGCCCGCCTGAACGCCG
>JALHNW010000078.1 GCA_022843345.1 Rubritepida sp.
GAGGCGGCGCTGGTGGCGCGCGTCTTCCATTTCGCCGCCCACCGGCTGCCCGCGCGCGAGGAGCTGCTGCACTGGGCCGGCGAGTTCCGGGCGCGCGACGACCTGGCGGTGGCGGCGGAGTTCCTCGCCGCGCAGGGCGACGCGCGCGACCCTGCCGCCTTCCTGCTCATGGTGGATTCGCTGCCGGCGCTGCGCGAGACGGAGGCGCTGTTCGCCCGCGGGGTGCCGGTGCTGGACATGCTGTGATGTTATAATGTAGCAGTCGGGGCATGCGACGCCTCGCCCTGCTCCTCCTCCCCATCGCCCTCCCCGCCGCCGCGCAGGATGCCGAGCTGCCCGAGATGGTGGTGGAGGCGCGCCGGCTCGACGAGGCGCGCTCCCGCATCTCGCCCACGCTGGGCGCCAATGTCTCCTCGCTGGACCGCAAGGCCATCGAATCCCTGCCGCTGGGGGCCGACGCCCCGATCAACGGCCTGCTGCTGCAATTCCCCGGCGTGGTGCAGGACAGCTTCGGCGAGATCCACGTCCGCGGCGAGCACCGCAACCTCCAGTACCGCATCAACGGCGTCACCATCCCCGAGGGCATCCAGGGCTTCGGCGCCTTCCTCGACGCCCGCGCCATCAGCCGGCTGGACCTGCTGACCGGGGCGCTGCCGGCGCAGTTCGGCTACCGCACCGGCGCGGTGGTGGACGTGACGCTGCGCTCGGGCGCCGCCGATCCCGGGGGCTGGGCAGGGGTCACGGCGGGCTCCTTCGGCACGGTGCAGCCCTCGGCCGGCTGGGCCGGGGTGGTGGGGGGCTGGGACGTCTTCGCCACCGGCACCTACCGGCAATCCACGCTGGGCATCGAATCGCCCACCGTCCGCCAGCCGCCCCTCAACGGCTTCACCGAGCAGGCGCGCGGGCTGTTCCACGTCTCGCGCGTGCTCGCCCCCGGGGTGCGGCTTTCCGCCATCGGCGGGGCCAGCGCCAACCGCTTCGGCATCCCCGCCAACCCCGGCCAGCCGGCCGAGTTCGGCGAGGGCGACAGCGGCCGCCTGCGCGCGCGGCAATGGGAGCGCAACCAGTTCGGCATCCTGTCCCTGCAAGGCAGCAAGGGCGCCTTCGACTGGCAGGTGGCCGGCTTCGGGCGCAACAGCACCACGCACTACCTGCCCGACGCGAACGAGCTGGCCTTCAACGGCATCGCCACCGATTTCCGCCGCCGCTCGGCCGCGCTGGGCGTGCAGGCCGACGGCGCGTACCGGCTGAACGAGCGCCACACGCTGCGCTTCGGCGCCATGTCCATGGGCGAGCGGGTGCTGGCCGCCAACGGCTCCACCGTCTTCCCGCTCGATGTGGATGGCGAGGTGGCGGGCGACCCCTTCCTGCTGTCCGCCCGCCGCGCCCGCACCACCACCCTGCACGGCGTCTGGCTCCAGGATGAGTGGCGCGTGGCCGACCGGCTGACGATCAACGCCGGGCTGCGCGGCGACTACGCGGACCAGGCGGTGCAGGCCGGCCAGCTCTCGCCCCGGCTGAACGCCGTGTGGCGCGCGACGGACGCCACCACCCTGTCGCTCGGCTACGCGCGCTACTTCACGCCCCCGGCGCAGGAGCTGATCCAGCCCGGCCAGGCGGCGTTGTTCGCCGGCACCACCGGCGCGCCGCCGGGCACGGATGGCCAGCTGCCGCGGCCCGAGCGCTCGCACTACTTCTCCGCCGGCGCCTCGCACCGCTGGGACGAGCGGCTGACGCTGGGCGCCAACGCCTGGTTCAAGGATGCGCGCGACATGCTGGACCTCGGCCAGTTCGGCCGCGCCATCGTCTTCACGCCCTTCAACTACCGCCAGGGCCGCACATACGGCGCGGAGTTCACCGCGCATTGGCGCAGCGGGCCGCTGGAGATCAACGGCTCGCTCACCGTCTCGCGCGCCACGGGGCGGGACATCCGCTCCTCCCAATTCGCCTTCGACGCGGAGGAGCTGGCCTACGCACGCGGCAAGTGGGTGCGGACCGACCATGACCAGCTGCTGACGGCCACCGCCGGCGCGGTGTGGCGCGCCTGGGAGGGTGGGCGGGTGAGCGCCACGGCCTATTTCGGCAACGGGCTGCGCCGCGGCTTCGCCAACACGGAGAAGAACGACCCCTACGCCACGGTGAACCTGGGCGTGGCGCACGGCTTCGAGGCGCTGGGCGGGCGGTGGGAGGCGCGCGTGGACCTGCTGAACCTGGCCGATGCGCGGGTGCAGCTGCGCGACGGCTCGGGCATCGGCGTGGGCGCGCCGCAGTTCCTCATGCGGCGCGCCGCCTATGCGGGGCTGACGCGCTTCTTCTGAGTGTTCAGCCGGTGCCGCCGACGGTGAGGCCGCGCATCCGCAGCGTCGGCTGGCCCACGCCCACCGGCACCCCCTGCCCCTGCTTGCCGCAGGTGCCTATGCCGGGGTCCATGCCCGGGTCGTTGCCGATCATGGCGATGCGCGTCAGCGCGTCCGGTCCGTTGCCGATCAGCGTGGCGCCCTTCACCGGGGCGCCCACCTTGCCGTCCTGGATGCGGTAGGCCTCGCTCATGGAGAACACGAACTTGCCCGAGGTGATGTCCACCTGCCCGCCGCCGAAGTTCACGGCGTAGATGCCGTCCTTCACGGAGGCGATGATCTCGCCCGGGTCGTGCGCGCCGCCCAGCATGATGGTGTTGGTCATGCGCGGCATGGGGATGTGCGCGTGGGACTGGCGGCGGCCGTTGCCGGTGGGGGCCACGCCCATCAGGCGGGCGTTCTGCCGGTCCTGGATGAAGCCGCGCAGGAAGCCGTCCTCGATCATCACCGTGCGGCCCGAGGGCGTGCCCTCGTCATCCACGGTGATGGAGCCGCGGCGGCCATGGATGGTGCCGTCATCCACCACCGTCACGCCCGGGGCGGCGATGCGCGTGCCCAGCAGCCCGGCGAAGGCGGAGGTCTTCTTGCGGTTGAAGTCGCCCTCCAGCCCGTGGCCGATCGCCTCGTGCAGCAGGATGCCGGGCCAGCCGGGGCCCAGCACCACGTCGCATTCGCCGGCGGGCGCGGGAACGGATTCCAGGTTCACCAGCGCCTGGCGCAGGGCTTCCGCCACGCCGCGCTGCCAGCCGCCATCCTCCAGCACGCGCGCGTAGCCGTGGCGGCCGCCGGCGCCGAAGCTGCCTGTCTCGCGCCGGCCATCCTGCTCGACCACCACGGAAACGTTGAAGCGCACCAGGGGGCGGATGTCGGCCACCGCCTTGCCGTCGGGGCGGATGATGCGCACGGCCTGCCACTCGCCGGACAGGCTGGCGCTGACCTGCACCACGCGGGGGTCCAGCGCGCGGGCATGGGCGTCCAGCTCCATCAGCAGCGCGGTCTTCTCGGCGAAGCCCATGGCGAGCAGCGGGTTGGCGTCGTCGTAGAGGCGCGCGTTGGTGGCGCGCGGCCCCACCTCCAGCGTGCCGGAGCGGCCCTGGGCCACCGCGCGCACCGTCTGCGCCGCGCGCCCCAGCGCGTCCTCGCTGATCTCGCCGGAATGGGCGTAGCCCGCGGCCTCGCCGCTCACCGCGCGCAGGCCGAAGCCGCGCGACTGGTCGTAGGCGGCGGAGCGGATGCGGCCGTCATCGAGGCCCACCGACTCGCTTTCCCGGTGCTCCAGGAACAGCTCCCCATCCTCGCAGCCCGCCGTGGCCTCGCGCAGGCGCTTCAGCGCGGCGTCGGGGTCCAGCGCGGCGTGGAACAGGCGGTCGGTGACGGAGAGCGCGGTGTCGAGGGTCATGGGGACAGAAGATGGGGCGGGAAGGCGATGCGCGCCAGGGTGCCCTGCCCTTCGGCGCTTTCCAGGCCCAGCACGCCCCCCTGCGCCTCCACCAGCACCCGGCACAGGTAGAGCCCCAGCCCGGAGCCGGAGAAGCGGCGCGAGGCCGCGTTCTCCACTTGCGCGAAGGGCTGGAACAGCCGGCCCATGTCGTCGGCGCCGATGCCGATGCCAGTGTCGCGCACCTCGATCCGCAGCCCCTGTTCGTCATGGGCGGCGGACAGGGTGACGCTGCCGCCGGCAGGGGTGAACTTGATGGCGTTGGACAGGATGTTGAGCAGCACCTGGCGCAGCCGCCGCGCATCCGCCGTCAGCGCCGGCACCGCGGCCGGGTCCTCCACCACCAGCTTCAGCCCGGCGGCCTCGGCTTGGCCGGCCATCATGCGCCCGGCGGCGCGCAGCAGGGGGCCCACCGCCACGCGCTCGCGCTGCACCGGCAGGCGGCCCTCCTCGGCGCGGGTGATGTCCAGGATGTCGTCGATCAGGCTCAGCAGGTGCCGCCCCGCCTCCTCGATCGCGCCCGCGTATTCGGGCACCAGCTTCGGGTCGGCGCCCGCCGTCAGCACCTCGGAGAAGCCGATCACCGCGTTCAGCGGCGTGCGCAGCTCGTGGCTCATGGTGGCCAGGAAGCGGGACTTGGCGAGGTTCGCCGCCTCGGCGGCCGCGCGCGCGCGCTCCAGCTCCGCGCGGATGCGCCGGTCGGCCGTCACGTCGGTGTAGGTGACGACGAAGCCGCCGCCCGGCGTGGGGTCGGACACCACCTCGAAGACCATTCCGTCGCCGCGCTCGCGGGTCGAGCGGACCGTCTGGCGGCGGTCGCGCGCCTTGATCGAGGCGGCCGTGCGGTGCGCCTCCTCGCCGCTGCCGTATTCGCCGGCGGCCAGCAGGGCGTCCACCATCTCGTCCAAGGTGCGGCCCTCGCCCAGCGCCTCGTCGCCCACGCCCAGCATCTCGCGCAGGCGGGCGTTGGAGGCGGTGATGCGGGCCTCGGCGTCGAACATCACGATGCCGTGGCGGATGTTGCCCAGCATGTCGGACAGGATGACGTTGCGCCGCCGCGCCTCCGCCTCCGCCGCCGAAAGCGCGGTGACGTCGCTGACGGCGACCGCGAAGCCGCCGCCGGGCGCGGGGTCGGAGGTGATGTCGAGCACGCGCCCGTCGGGCAGGCGGCGCTGGTAGCGGTGCGGGCGGCTGCGGTCCAGCCGCAGCGCCTCGGCCGCGGTGACCTGGGCGGAGGCCTCGTCGGGCTGCTCGTGGCGGTGCTGGGCCATCACCAGCTCGGCCAGGGGGCGGCCGGCCATGCTGGCGCCGTCCGGGAAGCCGGTGATGCGCGCGGCCAGCGCGTTCGCCGCCACCAGCCGGCCATCGGCGCCGTAGAGGAAGACCGCGTGGCGCGTGGCGTCCAGCGTCGCCTCCAGCACGCGGGCCTGGTGCTGCGCCGCCTCGCGCGTGCCCACCAGCTCCGTCACGTCGGAGATGGAGACGACGAAGCCTCCATCGGGCCGCGGGTCGGAGCGCACGTCGAGCACCGTGCCGTCCGGCCGCCGGCGCTCGTAGTGGTGCGGCCGGGCGCGGTCCATCTCCAGCGCGAAGCGCAGCAGGCGCTCCCCCTCCGGCGTCATCGCGCCGTGCTCGTGCAGCACCTGGGCCCGGCCTGCCTCCTCGAAGGACAGGCCCAGCATCTCCCCCGCCGTGGCCATGCCGGCGGAGCGGGCGGACAGGTCGTTGGCGGCGACGATGCGGTGGTCGGGCCCGTAGATGATGATGGCGGTGCGCGCGGCGTCCAGCGTGGCGGCGAGCATGGCCGCGCGCTCCTGCGCCTCCCGCTGGGCACGCAGCCGGTCGGTGATGTCCGACAGCGTCAGCACGAAGCCGCCGCCGGGGACCGGGTTGGTCGCCGCCTCCAGCTCGGTGCCGTCCAGGCGGGTGCGGAAGAAGGTGTGCGGCCGGCTGAAGTCCAGCGCGGCGATGCGGGCGAGGTAGGCCGCCGTCGCCGCGGGGTCGCCGAACTCGCCGGCATCGGCCTGGGCCTGGGCCATCTCGGCGCGCGTCATGCCCAGGCGCAGCGCGTCGCCGATGCCGTTCAGCCGCGCGGCGAGGGTGTTGAAGGCGGCGACGCGGTGCTCCGCGTCGAACAGGATCAGCCCGTGGCGGATGTTCTCCAGCATCACCTGCTGGGTGGCGGCGCGGCGCTCGGCCTCCGCCCGCGCCTCGGCCAGGTCGGTGATGTCGGTGAAGGAGCGCACGACGCCGCCGCCGGGGATGACGTCGGTGCGGATCTCGATCATCCGCCCGTCGGGCTTGCGGCGCTGGAAGGTGCTCTCGCCCGTCCAGGGCATCGGCTGGCGGGTGGCGAGGTAGCGCTGGGCGGACTCCGCGTCGCCGTGCTCGCCCAGGACCACCTGGTGGCCGCGCAGCTCGTCGAAATGCGCGCCGGGGCGCACGGAGCCCTCGGGGATGCCGGCCAGCTCCTCCGCCAGGCGGTTGCCGGTGATCACGTAGCCGTCGCCATCATACATGATGATGCCGTGGCGCATGGTGTCGAGCACCTGCTGGAGCGCCTGAGCGCGGCTCTGCGCCTCGCGCTCGGCGCGCACCAGCGTCGTGACGTCGGTGTAGGAGCGCACGAAGCCGCCGCCGAGCAGCACGTCCGTCGCCACCTCGATCACCACCCCGCCGGGGGCGGCGCGGCGGTAGCTGTCCTCGGCCCGCAGGGGGGAGCTGCCGCGCCATTCCAGGAACTCGGAGGTGGCGCGCCGGTCGCCGAAGACGCCGCGCCGCACCTGCTCGGCCCGCAGGTCGTGGATGGAGGCGCCGGGGCGGAACACCTCCATCGGCACGCCGGCCAGGCGCGCGGCCAGGCGGTTGGCGGCAACCACCCCCCCCTCGGCGTCGAACAGCACGATGCCGTGGCGCGTGCTTTCCAGCATGGTGTCCAGCACCGCGGCGCGGGATCGCGCCTCGCTCTGCGCCGCATGCAGGGCCGAGATGTCGGAGACCACGATGGCGTGCCCGCCATCGGGCAACGGGACGGAGCGGTGGATGGAGTAGCCGCCCCCCGGCCGCCGCCGCTCGAAGCCCTGCGCGCGGTGGAGCAAGCGCATCACCGCCTCCACCTGGTCATGCGGGTCGCCCAGGCCGTATTCGCCCCGCTGCGCCCGGCGCAGCAGGATGTCGCGCAGGTGCTCGCCCACCTGCACCGGGTCGTCCTCCAGGATGCGGTTGTAGGCCTCGTTCACCAGGGCCACGCGCCGGTCGGGGCCGTAGACAGCGACGCCCACGGGCAGCGCCTCGATGAGGGCGACGTGCAGGGCGGCGCTGCGGCGGGCCTCCTGCTCGGCCCGGCGCTCGGCCGTGATGTCCGTCACCTCGGCCTGCCAGCCGCCGCCATGGATGGGGCGGTTGACGAAGCGGATGGTGTTGCCGCCCGGGCGCGTGCGCTCGAAGCGCCATTCCACGCCGGCGCGGGCCTCCTGCTCCACCACCCGCCGGACGATGGCCTCCGCGTCGGCGCCGGGCAGCTCGCCGGCGGCGACCTGGGCCTCCACCAGCGCGCGGAAGTGCTGGCCCTCCGTCGCCATGCCCTCGGGCAGGCCCAGCAGCCGCGCGAAGGCCGGGTTGGCGCGGCGCAGGATGCCCTCGCCGTCGTAGCGGCCCACGCCGGTGTCGAGGCGGGCCAGCATGGCGCGCATCTCCCGCGCCGTGGCCTCCGCGGACTCGCGCGCCAGGTGGCGGGTGCCGGAATCGTCCAGCATCACCAGGGCGCCGCCGGGCATGGGGGCGTGCGTCCAGTCCAGCGCGCGCCCGCCCGCGGCGTGCAGGCTGCGCGCGGCGGGGGGGGTGGAGGAACTCGCT